>CAZYGF010000216.1:0-1517 GCA_964647575.1 Microcaldota archaeon | reverse complement strand
GTTCGGGCACAGGGGCGCGAACCACGCTGTTCTCGACGTAAAGGCGAACCGGACCGCCATAACGACGCAGAACCACGGCTTCGCAGTGGGAAAGGTGCCCAGGGGCTTTGAAGTGTCGCACATAAACGTCAACGACAGGAGCGTGGAAGGGCTGCGCAGCGATAATAAGGCGGTATTCTCCGTCCAGTACCACCCTGAAGCCAGCCCCGGGCCGCATGATTCCAGATACCTGTTCGACGAGTTCATGAAGATGATGTGATTCACATGGCTGAAGACAAACCAAAGGCTGAAAACAACGTGAAGTGCAGCTTCTGCGGCAACGAGACGTTCTGTGAGCGGTGCAGCAAGGACCCGTCCGACATAGAGAAGTTCGAGCACATATGCTACGACTGCTATACCCGCATGGGCTCCCAGATACCCCTGGAGATACAGGAGAGGACGCACACCTGCATACCGCCGGAGAAGGCGGCCGAGGAGTTCGGCAAGTTCCTGGACAGCATGGCAGGCCGGGCGTTCGACGAGCTGTGGAACCAGGAGAAGAAGAAGCTCCGCGAGATGTCCAAGCAGGAGCTCGCACAGGCGTCCTTCTTCGAGGGCGCGAGGTTCATGTTCCAGATGATGCAGAAGCTGCAGCAGCCCGAAGAGGAAGCGGGCGGGGCTGAGAAAAAGGAAAGCGTCCAGGCGAAAGAAGCGAAGAAATGACCGGAGATAGGCGATGGAAAAACCGAAGAAAGTCCTCGTGATAGGCTCAGGGCCGATAGTCATCGGGCAGTCGGCCGAGTTCGACTACAGCGGCACCCAGGCCTGCCGGGCCCTGCGCGAGGAGGGCGTAAAGGTGGTCCTTGTCAATTCCAACCCGGCGACCATCCAGACAGACAAGGACACCGCAGACTACGTATACATCGAGCCGCTCACCGCCAACGTGCTCGAGCGGATAATAGAGCGCGAGAAGCCGGACGGCATAATAGCGACCATGGGCGGCCAGACCGGCCTGAACCTTTCCATGGAGCTCGTCCGCCGCGGCATACTGAAAAAGCACAACGTCCGTTTCCTCGGCACCGGCGCGGACGCGATAGAGGCGGCCGAGTCAAGGGAGAAGTTCAACCGGCTCATGGAGAAGATCAACGTTCCGATACTGCCGGGAAAAGTGGTGAACGACGCCGGAAGCGCGGTGAAGTTCGCAAACGCAAGCGGCTACCCGGTCATAATCCGCCCCTCGTTCACGCTGGGCGGGACTGGCGGCGGCACCGCATACGACGAGGCGCAGCTCAGGAAGATAATGGAGCTCGCGCTGAGGTTGAGCGCAACCGGCGAGGCGCTCGTGGAAAAGAGCGTCATCGGCTGGGGCGAGTTCGAATACGAGGTAATCCGCGACTCGTCCGGCAACGCGCAGATAATATGCAACATGGAGAACGTGGACCCCATGGGCATCCACACCGGCGAGAGCATAGTGGTCGCCCCGTCGCAGACGCTCAGCGACAGGGACCACCAGGTGCTGCGCGACGCGTCGCTGCGCA
>CAZYGF010000215.1:0-1524 GCA_964647575.1 Microcaldota archaeon | reverse complement strand
ACGTGTGCGCCGCGATGCGCTCGATGAGGCCCACGCCGAACGCGGCGGTCTTGCCGGTGCCGGTCTGGCTCCGGACCAGCAGGTTGCGGCCTGCGATTATCTCCGGTATCGTCTTCTCCTGCACCTCGGTGGGCACGGTATAGCCGAGCTTCGCGAGCGCGCTCAATGTCTTTTCGCTTACCTTCAGGTCTCTGAATTCCATTGGCTCACTTTTCCTAACGTATCTGAAAACGAGTACGTTATTCACTCCGTTGTGCTGTTAGTTTTATTGGCACTGGCACAAATACGGTCTCGATTTCATTATGCCCCTCATTCTATTTAAACATATCCTTCTTTACCCTGCGTGCGCCCTCGAAGACAACGAACCTCTCCCCAAGCACCTGTTCCAGCGCGTCGGCCAGCACAAGGAATTCAATATCAGTGACGTTGAAGTGGTAGCGCATGCCGTCTTTCAGCTGGAGCATGACCAAATACATGCCTTGCATGGCCTGCCCGTCGCCATGGCTGACCTCCTTGTAATCATGGGTTTCTGCCCTGTCGTTGGCATAGAAGACCGCGAACCCATCACTGCCAAGCTCCAGGGCCACCGGGTAATTGCCGCTTCGCAGGTCCTTGACGTGCTGGGCTGCCCTGAAAACGAAAAATGCGCCGGTCATGGTAAGCGCAAGCCATACCGGTGCGAGAAGCGACGGCGGCCATAGTGACGTGAGCAGAAGATAAACGCCGGCGAGCAGCAGCGCCATTGCCCATATGAGCGCGAGGTAGCTGGAGCCGCCGCCGGACTTAAGCCTGAATATCGCCATCAACCGCTTATTCCAGGCGAAGCATAATATATTTTCCTGTGCATGAGAAAGCGATGCTCAAGCAGGCGAAAGGCCCAAGGAGAATCCAGGAAGGCATAGGCGAAGCGCTCGCAGCCATCCCGCTCACGCCCAACCAATGGACCATCCTCTCCCTGGTCGCAGCGCTGGCCGCAGGCGCGGTAATCGCCGTGCGCCAGGACCTCGGCCTCGGGCTTGTCCTCTTCGCAGTCGCCGCATTGCTTGACCTGGTCGACGGCGCGGTCGCCCGCGCGCGCAGGGAAACGAGCGCCCTCGGCGGGTTCATGGACGGCGTGGCCGACCGGTTCGTGGAGGCCATTTTCCTGTTTTCCTTCATGTTCTACCCGCTGCCGGTGGTCGTCATCGACCCGAAGATCTGGCTCGCCGCGCTCGTGTTCCTCGGGACGTGCATGCCGTCGTTCATCCGCGCCTACGCCGACCACAAGGGCGTGATAACGCGCGAAAGGGCGCTTGCATTGGGCGGCGTGTTCGAAAGGGGCGAGCGGCTGGGGCTCGTGATAATCGGGCTCGCGGCAGGAATGCTCCTCTCAATGGAATTTTTCGTCTACGCGATAATATTCGCGTGCGCGCTGTCGCTGGTCACGATAATACAGCGGCTGGCTGACATCGCTCAGCCGAAGGTGTAGGCGTAGACGCGCACCGGCCCGTCGAAAACGACCTCCAGCTCCCGTTCGCCGTACTT
>CAZYGF010000214.1:0-1526 GCA_964647575.1 Microcaldota archaeon | reverse complement strand
CGATGCCGCCCGTGCCCCTGAATATCAGGACCTTGTCGGCCGTGTTGCGCAGGGCGGCGCTGAACGCCACGTCCGTGGCGATGATTATCGTCCCCTTGCCGTGCGCCTTCGCCTTCACCAGCACCGGGCGGTAGTCTATGTCCCTGGTCATGAGCGCGATGGTGTCTATGGACGGGCTGAGCGCGTATTCCATGGCCTCTATGGCCATGGTCACGTCCACGTCGCCCGTGGTCGTGACCGTGTCGAACCCCTGGTTGACCATCGCCTCGATGAGCTTCTGGGATGCGTACTGGTCGAGATAGATCTTCGCGACGCGTATGTCGCCATGCTTCATGAGCTCCTTCTTGACCGCGAGCAGGTTGACGCTGAACTCCTTGCGCAGTATATTCGGCCCGTCCACCAGTAGCGCGATGCGGGGCTTCCCCTTCCCGAAAATCCGTTCGAACATGTCAAACCCTGAAATTGAAGAACCTCATGGCGTTCTCCGCGGTCTGCTTTCCGACCTCTTCGGCGCCAAGACCCTTCACTTCCGCTATGTAGGCGACCGCCTCCCTTATGCTTTCCGGCGTCCTGCCGACGAAAGGCGCGTCGCTCTCGACCATCAACCTATCCAGCGGCACTGTATTAATTACTTCCCTCCGCCCCTTGGAGCGCATGTGCGTCACGGACACGTATCCGCCCATCCCCACCACGCGCGCGGCCTGCCTCTCATCGCCGCTGAAGAAGTGCATGAGGAAGTTTCCGCCGACCATGCCCAGGATGTCGTCAACGGCGTTTTCCGGCACTCCCCCCGCCCCGCTTTCCGCCGGCTTGTTGCGCGAATGGACGACTAACGGAAGATCCATCTCCTCCGCCAGGTCTATCATCGCCTCGAACACCTTCAGTTCCTTCGCGACGTCCGCTCCGTTTTTCGCCCATTTGTAGTCCAGGCCGACCTCGCCTATGGCATTCGGCCTGTTCTGCCTTATGAACTCCATCCACTCCCCAAGGTGCGACAAATCTTCGCGCAATGCGGTCTGGGGGGCGATGCCGAGGACTGTTGGATGGCCTTTCTTGCCCCACTCGGCTGCCTTTCTGTTCGAGCCGGGCGAGTAGCCGACGACCACCGCCCTGATGTCAGCTGGGAGCGCATAGCCTTTCATGTCGAAAATGTGGCAGTGCGAGTCGACGAGCATAATCCTGATTTAAAAACCCTAACGTTTTATAACTTAGTAGTCTTTTTCGACGAATTATGAACAGCCAGGTGTATGCATGGTAGAGAAAGTTTTCATCGTGGCCAAGGAGCTGAAGATAGGCAGATATGTGCTCATAGATGACATCCCATGCCGGGTCGTGGAGATAGAATCCTCCAAGCCGGGCAAGCACGGTGCGGCCAAGATGCGGATTACCGCCATAGGCATATTCGAGGGGCAGAAGAAGACGCTGCTTTCCCCCGGCGATGCCGATGTGGAGTCGCCCATAATAGAGCGTAGGAACGTCCAGATAATGTCTGTATCCGGCAAGAGCGCCCAGGTCATGGACCAGCA
>CAZYGF010000213.1:0-1526 GCA_964647575.1 Microcaldota archaeon | reverse complement strand
CCTCCCGAATTCCGCGAGCATGTCCCGCGGCTTCTTCACGGTCAGCTTCTGCCGCCCGAATTTCTGCAGCAGGAGCTGCAGGAATATGAGAAACTCCCTTCTTTTAATGCGATGGGCATCAAAGTCCCGCTCCATCGTCCTTATGGTCTTCACCGACGCGATGAAGAAGGCCAGGTCGATGAAGTCGTCGCCGTTGAAGCCGCGGAGCTTGTCGTACAGTATCATGCGCACGAGCCCTGCCTTGGTGCGCAGCCGGCGGCTCCTGGCATCCTTCGCATCCACGCCGGTGCTCAGGGCCTTCATGGTGTGCGCCAATGAGTCCCACTCGACTTCGGCAAAGCTATCCCTGATGCTGATGGGAGGACTCATATGGGTTACGGCTACGATGGCAAATTTTATTAACCCGCACGGGCGGCTGCCGTTCCAAGGACTAGCAGCGACAGCAGGATGGCCGCACCGCCGCAGCCGCCCCCGCCAGTGGGCGGCGCATTGGCCCCTGACGGCGTGAACGTGGAGACCTGGCCTGCGCCGCTTTCTGTTACCGTCACCATCTGGTTTTTGGACAGCTGGGTGGTCCCCGAGGCGCTCCTCACCGATACGCTGCCTTCATACGCCTTCGTGACGCTCCTTTTCGCCACCGGGTCATAGCTCACTGAGAACTGCGTGCCTTGCACGCCCGTGACGCTCACGCCCGTCTCAAGCTCGAACTTGGTGCCTTCCCTCTTGGTGACGTCGCTGAATATGACGCCCTTGAGGATTTCGATGACGACGTCCATGGTGCTCACGCTCCTCGGCTCCAGCAGTTTCATGTTCAGGATGGTGTCCGGGTCCAGGAACACCTTGCTGCCGTCATCCAGCAGGAGCGTCATCTTTGAGTTCGCGCCGGTCTTCACCACGTAGCCGTAATCTACGCGTATTCCAGGGGCCGCGCGCGCCCAGGTGCTGCCGCCATCGTTGCTGACCAGCACTTCGCCGTCGTATGCGCTTATCTCCATCGGGCCGTTGGGCGCGCCGATGTCTTCCGCCCTGGCGGATATGCAGACGCTCCTGTCAGCCGAGCAGCCATAGACGCAGCCGGCGCACTTGTCATCGGACGGCTTGAGCGCGTCTTTCTGCGCACCGTATTCCGAGTATAGGCAGTAGCATGCGCACGGTTTTCCCTGCGGGCATGCGCAGGCTATGTCCAGCCCGCTGTTCGGGTCGTGGTAGCCCTTGCACGAATCGCTCCTTGCGCACGGGATGCCGTTGGTGCCGCCGCACAGGAAGCAGTCGGACGCACCAGCAGGGCACGTTCCCGCGAAGGAAAAGGACGCCATCACCAGGACAAGCGCAATCGCCAAGAGCAGTTTCATGGGCTTCTCTTCATTGCGAATTATTTTAACATTATGGAGCGGGCTGCGTGCTCGCTTTTTATTCCTTTTCCATCATTCAGTTCTTTCTCCTATAGCCCCGTCGTCTAGCGGTCAAGGATAGAAGGCTCTGGACCTTTTGACAGCGGTTCGAATCCGCTCGGGGCTAATTATTCT
>CAZYGF010000212.1:0-1527 GCA_964647575.1 Microcaldota archaeon | reverse complement strand
GCGTTCTCGTTCAGCGGGAGCGCGCGGAAGCTCATAGGCGCGGCAGGCGGCAGGGCGGTGACCATAGAGAGCCTGCACAAGACCAACCCCGATGGGAGGGGAGTCGTAATCCTGAAGTGATTGTCATGCTTGTAATAGACGGAACCAACATGGTATTCGGAAGGCTCGCGAGCCAGCTCGCGAAGAAGCTCATGCTCGGCGAGGAGGTCCACCTCATAAACGCCGAGAAGATGGTCATAAGGGGCAACCCAGCCCAGATATCAGGGCGCTACCTGGTAAAGCGCGGCCTGAAGCACAAGGGGACGCCCGAGCACTCGCCGTCATGGTCCAGGGTGCCGCATATACTGGTGAAGAGGATGATGCGCGGCATGCTGCCCAGGAAGACCGTGCGCGGCAAGGACGCGCTCCACAGGCTGAGGGTGTACACGGGGAACCCGAAGAACCTCAAGGAGAACCTGAAGCTGGACAATGCGGCGTTCGACGGCATATCAAAGCACATTACCGTTCATGGGCTCTGCAAGAGCATAGGATACACGGGTTGATGATTATGGCTGAAGAGAAAAAGGATGAGAAGGCCCGCAGGAAGCCTGCGGCAAAGGAAGCGAAGGCACCGCAGAAAGAAGCGGCTGCCCCGAAGCCCACGGCGAAAAAGGACGAGGCCAGGCCACACCAGAAAGCCGAGGAAGCAAAGCCGGCGCCCAGGCCTGAAGTGAAGAAGGCAGAGGAAAAGAGGCCCGAGGCCCACGCTGCGCCTGCTCCGGCCGTGAGCAAAGCCCCAGCAGCCATTCCGCCCGTGGCGAAACCTGCCGCCGAGGCCAAGGCCGTAGTGAAGAAGAAAAAGAAAGCCGAGAAGAAAACGCGCGCATTCGTCGCCAGGGGCAAGAGGAAGGAAAGCGTCGCCAGAGCCACCATAAAGCCAGGCAAGGGGATGATAAGGATAAACCACATGAACATCTCTTCCATCGCAAACCCGTTCATAAGGGAGATAATCAGGGAGCCGATCCGCTACGTCGGCGCCGAGTCCACGGCCATAGACATATCCGTGAGCGTCAATGGCGGCGGCATGATGGGCCAGGCCCAGGCTGCAAGGACCGCGATAGCAAACGCGCTGGTGCTCTATTTCGACCAGCTCAACCTCAGGGAGAAGTTCATCTCCCTGGACCGCTCGCTCGTCATCGAGGACACGCGGCGCGTCGAGTCGAAGAAGTTCCGCGGGCCCAAGGCAAGGGCAAGGTTCCAGAAATCCTACAGGTGATATGAATGGAGTTTCCAGTAAGATGCTTTACGTGCGGCGGAGTAATAGGGCACCTCTACGACCAGTATAAGGCGTCCCTGAAGGACAAGAAGCCTGATGTGGCGCTGGACGAGCTGGGCGTGAGCAGGTACTGCTGCAGGAGGATGTTCCTTGCGCACGTGGACATCATCCCGAACCTCCTGAAATACCCAAGGGTGTAAGTTCGGCAAATGTCCACTTTCTGAAACTACCATTTTAAAACATTTCCATTAGAAAGATAGTAGGTGAATGAT
>CAZYGF010000211.1:0-1558 GCA_964647575.1 Microcaldota archaeon | reverse complement strand
ACCTCGGAAAAAGCCAGGAGGACCATCTCATGGCTTTTGGTGAAGCTTTTGCCATGAGAGCAACATAAGTCAAAAGGTTCCTGAAATGGTGGAGCGTTCGACTGATATCTTTTGGGAATAACAACCCCGTTTTGGGGCGCCTTTTCCCAAAAGGCGCAAATCGAAAGGTCGTGAGTTCAAATCTCGCCGGGCCCAATTCGTCCTCATTGTTACTTCTTTCGCGTCCTGGGGTTGCCTCACGACGAATTGGGAACGAAGTGAACGAGCGGAGCGAAGTTCACAACGGCCCATTTTTCCTAAGTCCCCAGCCCGCGATTACGGCTTCCAGCATTGCTTTTATACTATTCCAAATACCTAGTCTAAGCAATGAAGCTCGCCCTCGTCTATAACGTCATGGATTCGGTCAGCGGGGAGACGGTATTCGCCGAAAACATAATCCGGGCGATGGAGGCCAGGGGATTCGACATCACCCTCTGCGCCATCCCCCAGGCCCCGCCAGGGACGCTTTACGGGCGGTTCGAGATGTATTCCCGTTTTCCCCTGCTGGCGAACACCTGGCGGCGGCTGAAAGCCCTGGAAAGCCATGACGTGCTGCACTTCCTGAACGCATCCCTCTGCCCGGCCGGGCGCTTCCTGAAGAACAAGGCCAAGATCGCGACCACGCATTTCAGCGCCGCTTCCTATCTCTCGTTTTCGCCCCCTGCGAATCCGGTGATGCTTGGCGCCGAATCGCTCTATGCCGCTTACGTCTCCCTCCTCGAGCGGGCCGGCACCGCTTCGCTTGACATCCTTGTGGCGACTTCCCCCTACTATGCCGATTATCTCGAGAAGGTCCAGGGCATTGGCAGGTCCAAGATACGGACAATCCTCCCGGGGATGGACACCGGATATTTCAGGAAACTGGAAACCAGGGACCTCAGGGCCGAATACGGCGCAGAGGAAGTGATAGCCTATCTTGGCCGCCTGCACGAGCGCTCCAAGGGCGTGTCCTACCTGATACGCGCAGTGAAGAGCATGCAGAGGAAAGGGCTGAAGCTGCTCATTGTGGGCGACGGCCCTGATGAGGCGCATTACCGCGCCCTTGTGAAGAAGGAGGGGCTCGGCGACAGCGTCCATTTCCTCGGAAGGCTGGACTTCCATACCAAGTCCGTGATACAGAAGTCCGCAGATGCCGTGGTCATGCCGTCGCTCTACGAGGTCTTCGGCACCGTTTTCGCGGAGTGCCTGGCGTGCGGCACGCCGGTCGTCGCTTTCGACCTGCCGTTCTGGAAAGGCCTTTATGAAGGCGCCGGAATCTTCGCGAAGCCAAGAGACGTGAGGGCGCTTGCCGCGGCGGTGGCGGATGCGCTGGACGACACCGCCCTCAGGAAAAGGCTCATAGCCCGCGGGAAGCGCCTATCTGCAGGATACGACTTAACGAAGGTCGTGGCTGCATATGCCGGATTATACGAAGAGCTTGGTGGCTGATGGCTGATGGTGGACATCCTCACGACCGGGATATTGATGGCGCAGATGAAGCTCAACCAGTGGAAGAGCGAGGATGAGCTGCTTTCGCTGC
>CAZYGF010000210.1:0-1574 GCA_964647575.1 Microcaldota archaeon | reverse complement strand
CAAACAACTATCCGGTTGACGTGCTGCTCCTGCCCAGCGACGTGAACAAGGATCCGAACACGCACATCGTGATAAACGTGGCCGTGGAGGATCCTAATGAGACCAGGATACGCAAACAGAACCTGGTCCAGAAGCTCGTTTACATGTCGCCTGGCATAAGCAGCGCAGAGGAGCTGGAGCGGGAGAAGAGGAGGTACGGCGACTCCAACGTCATCTGGTGGACCATCGGCGGAAAGGCGCGCGGCGTGGGGCTGTTCGATTTTGACAAGCTGGATGCCATGAAAGAGGCCGGCAGGGACAGCGCCGAGGCGCTGCTCCGCACGGTCGGCATAATAAAATAGGGGCTGGATTGGATGAAACTGAAAAGATGCATGCTCGTTGCCGGGGTCGCGGCCCTGGCGGTTTCGTCGATGGCCACGCCTGCGTTCGCCGCGAAGCCCCCCATGGCGGAGAGGATTGCGGCAGCCGACAGCGCCAAGGCGAAAAAAGATGGGAACGGAGCGCCACGGCCCTGGGCCGGGGTGGTGTCAGCAATACTGATTGGGGGCCTGATTGCCCTTGCGGGAGCCAAGCCGCCTAAAAATGAGGATGGCGGCACCGTCCGCTCCGGATTCCTTTTGTAGGGCTAGGCGCGATTCGTCACTTCTTAGCCAGCATGGTGGGGGATTCTGCCATTTTCAGCGAAAATGTCAGCACGCCGCCCTTGGGGTCGTATGCGACGCTGGTGACGACGAATGTGGAATCCTTCCTGGCTGGGTCATACTCTGCCAGCGCCTTCCTCAGGTTTTCGGCAATCTCGTTCGCCAGCGTCTCCTTCTTGGCCGCAGGCACATTTGATAACTGGAATGACTGGACCTGGTTGGAGTTGAAATCCTCAAACCTCAACCGCCCATCCAGCGCGCTGCCCATGGGCAGTATGGCGCCGTATCTGGCGGGCAGCTGCTCAAACACCGCCTCAGCATCGCGCGGCTTCTTCTCCGGAGCTTGTTTTTGTGCCATTGCCATTGAATCACCGTTATCATGATATATTGAGAGTGCCCCCTTCAACCATCGCCTTTATGGTCGCGAAGTCCATGACGCTGCAGCTGTCCAGGGACACGCCGAACTGCTGGTACACGGCCGTGCATTCGTCCAGGCACCCGTTCAGCGTATCCTGCTGCTCTGCTGGCGTCACCACGTCCGCGCCGTATTTGGAAACAAGGGCAGACACCTCGTTTGTGCAGCTGCGCTGGCACTGCTGGCTTATGGATTCCTTGCAGCAGGTGGTGGCATCGCCAAGGCCCTGCTGGCGCACGAGGTCCATGCATTCGGACACGCAGTCCGGGCCGCCGTCATACGCAGTTCCGGCTGACTTTTCGCAGAAGTTGGTGCATGCCGGACCATAAGTCCCAAGGGAGCAGAAAGACGAAGAGGACGACGGGCTCGACATGCCGCAGCAGCCAGCGATAAGCAGCAACGGAAGCACGAATAAGACGGGTCTCATGGCAAGTAGATGCACCCCAATATTTTAAAAATAAAGGGCCGTTGGACCGCAAATGGATTCGCCGATTTGCCGGTGGCCATGATTCACGGGA
>CAZYGF010000209.1:0-1576 GCA_964647575.1 Microcaldota archaeon | reverse complement strand
CCAACGGCTGGCCGCACATAGGCCATGCGAAGGCATTCTGCCTCTCCTGGGGCATCGCCCAGAGGTACCGGGGGAGAACCATCCTCCGCTGGGACGACACCAACCCGGAAGCAGAAAAGTCCGAGTTCCTCGATTCCATACGCAGCGGCATAAAATGGCTCGGCCTGCATTGGGACGAGGAAAAATACTGCTCGGACTACATCCCGGAGATGTACAAGCTGTGCGCCAGGCTCATCAGCCAGGGCGACGCCTACGGTTGCACATGCGCCCAGGACGAGATCTCCAAGGGGCGCGAGGACATGGCGCGCTGCGCCTGCGGCTCGCGGAGCCCCGGGGAAAGCATGGAAATCTGGGAAGATCTGCTTGACGGCACGATTCCGGAAGGCGGCGCGACCATACGCCTGAAAGGCGACATGGCCGCAGCCAACACGGTCATGCGCGACCCGACGCTCTTCAGGATAATCACCGCACCGCACTACCGCCAGGGGACGAAATACCGCGTCTGGCCGACCTATGACTTCCAGGGCTCGGTGATGGACTCCATCCTGGGCATCACGGTCCCGATACGCTCCAAGGAATACGAATTGCGCGACGAGCTCTACATCTACCTTCTCAAGAAGCTGGGACTACGCGTGCCGCAGATGGTCTCCATCTCGCGGCTCAGCATCAAGAACGCGCCGGTCTCCAAGCGCCTGCTCCGGCCGCTCGTCGAGAGCGGCAGGCTCTGGGGCTGGGACGACCCTAGGCTGCCGACGCTGGCGGGATTGGAGCGCAGGGGCATCCTCCCGGAGGCGATCCGCGAGTTCGTGCTTCAATTCGGCATATCAAAGGTGGAAAGCGAGCCGGACTGGGAGGCGCTGCTTGCAGAGAACCGCAAGCTGCTCGACCCGGTGTCGCCGCACCACTACTTCGTCGCTGACCCGGTCGAGCTGGAGGTCAAGGGGCTCGGCAGGAAGAGCGTGGAGCTGAAGATGCACCCGAAAACTGGCATGGGCGTGCGCAAAATCGATGTCAGCGGCACGGTTTGCATCTCCGGGGCGGACGCCAGGGGGCTGAAGGCCGGGGAAACGTTCCGCCTTAAGGACCTGTGCAACGTGAAGCTCCTGAAGAAAGGCAAAACCCTGGCCGGCGAGCTCAGGCCGGATGTCGAGTTCGGCGCACCGAACACGAGCATGCTCGTGCCCGGCCGGAGCCGGGCGCGACACGATATGGTCGCGAAGAAGCTGCAGTGGGTGGGCGACGGGAAGCTGGAATGCGACGTGCTCATCCCGCGGGACCTGCTCCAGGACGGCGAATTCAACCCCAAGAGCCTGGAAAAGGCAAGCGGCTATTGCGAGCCCGCGTGCGCTGCGCTTGCCGAAGGCACGGTCGTCCAGTTCGAGAGGTTCGGGTTCTGCAGGCTGGACAGGAAGGACAACAAGCGGTTAACGTTCATTTTCTCATGCTGAGCGCCTAGTAAAGAGGCAGCCGCTTCAGCTGCGACGAACTCTTTAGCGTGCTTTATAAATTTTACATTCCAAGTCCAAGCAGGTGACCCCTCATGGATCTCAAGAACATGCTCCGCGCTTCATTGCCC
>CAZYGF010000208.1:0-1587 GCA_964647575.1 Microcaldota archaeon | reverse complement strand
GCGATCGAGCATTCCCGGAACGCGAGCGGGGTCCTGGTCCATTGCCATTTTTGCCGCCTGGGCAGTGAGATTCATGCTGAACACTGTCTGCGTCGCCGCATCATGAAGCTCCCGCGCCAGGCGCGCGCGCTCCTGCGCTGCCGCCGCCTCCTCGGCCTGCTCCGCGTAGGCGCGGAGGCGCCGATTGGCTTCCTCGAGGCGCTCCAGGAGCTCGTCGCTCTTTCTCCGCGCCGCCTCCGAGGTGCGGGAGGCGCGGCCGTACAGGCCGACAAGGAGCGAGCCGGCGATGTAGACGGTGGCGAATGGGGCCGCCGCGCGCAGCCCAAAGGCGGCGATCAACCCGGCAGTCAGCACCACGCATATGGCGGCCAGCCACCTCACGTCCGTCCCGAGGGGGAGATTCTGCGCCGCAACGATGCTGAGTCCGATGAACAGGAGCGCATAGTAGTCGAGCCGCGGCGTCGTGAGCAGGAGGGTACAGATGACCGCGCAGAGCAGGACGAGGTGGATGTGGATCCACGCGGGCCAGCGCCGGCTGATGGCGGGCTGAAGAATGCTCAGCGCGAGGAAAACGGCCAGAAGGCCGTAGACGATTTCATGCACCGCTCCTTCCTCGGGGGAGCGCAGGAGAACCCGGATCAGCACGGAGAGGTATGCCAGGAAGTAGAGAATGAACGGCAGGGGAGACTCCGGGTGGAAGAAGGAGGCTCGCTTCGTGGCCACGAAGCGATTCTAGCAGATTTGACGGGTTTGGCAAGCCGAAGTCGGGGAGCAATATAAAAGCCGGCTGCTGCCGGCTTTTAAGAAATCCGGGCGATGGGCTGCCACTGGCGGTTTCCATCCCGGATTCAACTGGTAGATGAGGGACATGCCCTCTCTCCACTTACAATGATAGCACTTGGAGACTTGTCCGTCAACTTCATGCCGCCGCTGACCGGGCCTCCCGGAAAATCATCCTGCCCGCACGCGCTCTATCTGGGCCATCTCGTCCGGGCTCAGGGGCCCGCGCGCGAGAGCACCGGCATTCTCCTCCACCTGCTTGACTGTGCGAAAGCCGGGAATCGGAATAGTGCGCTCGCTCCGCGCCCACAGCCAGGCAATGGCACCTTGCGCGAGGGTCCGTCCGCCGGTTTCCATAATCTGGCGGATCGCATCGCGCTTCTGCAGCCATTCCCTGCTTGGCGCTCCGCCCTTGAAATACTTTATCCATTCGGGACTTTTTTCGCCGCGCACGTCGTCGGCCGACGGTTTCGTTTCCGCGGTGTATTTGCCCGTGAGAAGCCCCATGGCCAGGGGGCCCCGATTGATGGCGGCAAGGTCGTTCTTTTCGCATACCGCGATTACCGCGGGATTGTCCTCCAGCACATTCAATTGAAACTGGATGGAGGTGCATTTCGACCCCTCGGCAAAAACCTCGGCGCGATCAGGGAAATCGGTGCTCCAGCCGTACGCCCGGATCTTGCCTTCCTTGACGAGCGCTTCCAGCGTCTCGCGCACCGGGCCTGCCTTGTCCGCAGGGTACCCGTTGTCGTGGAACTGGTACAGGTCGATGTAGTCCGTGTTCAGTCGTCGCAGCGATGCCGCGCA
>CAZYGF010000207.1:0-1592 GCA_964647575.1 Microcaldota archaeon | reverse complement strand
GAGGCGTCGCTGACCATACGCGACGTGGTGGAGAAGGCGGGCGGGAAGATAGTGATAACGCCGGTGGGCAGCACGTTCGTGGCTGACGAGCTGGAGCGCAGCGGCGCGCTGTTCGGCGGCGAGCCCTGCGGCGAATACATTTACGCGGCAGGCGTCCATGTGCCTGACGCGGTGCTCGGCGCTGCGAAGTTCGCAGAGATATTCTGCGCCAACGGGGCGTTGTCGAAGCTCAAGGCGCTCTATCCGCAGCACTTCATGGCCAGGGAGAGGTTCCAGGCGCATGACAGGAAGGCAGCCATGACGAGGGTGAAGAAGGCTGTCGAGTCGTTGGGCATACGCGGCGAGGTAAGGAGCGACGACGGCGTGCGCGTTGACGAGCAGGACGGCTGGTTCCTCATACGGGCGTCAGGCACCGAGCCGATTGTCCGGCTGACAATGGAATACAAGGCGAAGGAGAAGCTGGAGAAAAGGAAGGCGGAACTGTCCGGCCTGATACGCAAGGCGCTCTGATCATGCCTTGTCGCCGGTGACAACCAGCACGGAGTATTGTCAGGTGGCGGGCTTGCCACCAGCCATATCACCTGCGACTACGATTACAGGGAGGTCAAACGTCACTTTTTCATCGCCGGCACGGAAGTTGAACTCCCGGGCGAATGCCTGGCTTGCGAGGCAGGTGTTGAGCAGCAGGCCGTTTACCGCTTTTATCCCCTTCGCGTCGACAACCAGGTCGAGTTTGCCGGCCCACTGGCTGGCGTCCAGGTTCTTCAGGACGCCATTGAACTCGACTCGCACATCCGTGTAGCCCGCCGCAACGAGGCGGCCGGGCCATTCGGCCGCGGTCGGTATGGTGGACGGGCAGTCCGCCATCCTCTTCGTCCTGCCGAACCAGTATCTGACCGCGTTGGTCATTAGGGACAGGCCATCTCTTGCTTCCTCTCCAGCTGGGGCGAAATCAGCCACAACGACACGGCTGCCTGGCGCAAGGCATCCGCGTATGTGGCTGAGCGCAATCTGGATACCCGCGTTCGTCAGTTCGGTAAGGCCATAGCGCACCACTGCCACGTCGAATTTCTGGTCGGATCTGAGGCCGTGGACGTCGCAATGAATGGCGGGTGGCATGGAAGGAAATGCATCATCGATCTGCTTGAGCGGCTCCCTGCGCGCATCACTGAAGACGGCGTCGAGGATGGTGGTGTTGCCTTTCGGGCGCCCCAGGTCAAACTTAGCCAGAAGTTCCAGGCCGAGGCCGCCGGGTCCTGACATGGCATCAAGAAGGCGAAGCTCCTTTTTGGTATAATCGAATTTGCACGCTTTGAAAACCGGGTCCACGAGAACGTCGTGGGATTTTATTTTCTCCCTGTACTGGGCGCTGAGCCTCGATATATGACCGAAATGCGTTCCAAACGTCGGGATACCCATGGCTAGCCCTTCTTTTACATGTTATACAACCACATTAATACAAAACCAATAAAAAGACAGCCACTCCTGGCGACGGCCGAACTACGGGTTAAATTTCTTTCCGTCCAAATAGGCCATAGGGTGGGATGCGTGCTGGTTGCCGTATTATCGGACAAGCCGGAACTGCGGGAGCA
>CAZYGF010000206.1:0-1615 GCA_964647575.1 Microcaldota archaeon | reverse complement strand
ACGCGCTGGAGCGGGGGCTCGCCCCTGTACCTGCGGTGGAGCGCAAGGTATTCCTTCAGCAACCCGGTCCGTGCATCCGCCCCTGGCGTGCGATCGCCGAACAGCAGGGGGTTGGACATGGCACTGCGCCCCACCATGAACGAGTCGCAATAGCCGTTTTTGACTAGTTCGCGGCCTTCCCCCGCCGTCCGTATGTCGCCGTTGCCTACAAGGGGCACCTCCAGCCGCTCCCGGAGCGATTTTATGAGCTCCCAGTCCGCCCTTCCTGAATAGCCCTGCCTGGGCGTCCTGCCGTGGATTATGAGGAAATCTGCGCCTGCGCGCTCCAGCTGCCTGCAGAACTCCGTCGTCTTCGTCAGGTCGCCCTTTATGCGTAGCTTCACCGTCACAGGGGCTGCCGAGTGCCTTTTCATAGCAGATAACAGCTTCACGGCCAGCGCCGGCCGCCTGAGAAGCGCGCTTCCGCCGCCGCACTCTACCGTGCGTATCATCGGGCAGCCGCAGTTCAGGTTCAGCCAGGATATGAATGGCATGGCGCCTGTTATCGCCTTCGTTGCAGTGCCCACGTGCTCTGCCTTGTTTCCCACCAGCTGGATGCCGACGTTCCGCTCGTCCGGATGCGCGTCCACGCCGCTGATTTTCGCCGCGTCCCTGGCTATGGCCGTGGAATTGACAAGCGGCACGCACGCGGCGTCAGCGCCGTACTTCTGGCACAGCAGGCGGAACGGAAGGTCCGTATAGCCGTCTATTGGTGCAAGGAAACTTCTGTAAACCATGAGTGGATGATGCCGGCAAGAGATTAAAAATCGGGTCATTCCGATTTATAAATCTGTTCTGAGAAAACCAAGCATGCCTGGCGGAGGAATGGAATTTATTGTTGTGATTTGGATAGCATTCATCATCGCCTTGATACTAGCAGCGCTCATTTGTATCGCTTCAGCTGCAATAATACTGAAATGGCGCAATGAAACTGGCCGGAAGAAAAATGCGCGCTTGGGAGCCTTTGCGGTGCTGGCGCTATGTTTGGTGATTTTTGCCATAGAGTTGTTCCCAGGGATCATTGACGTTGCCGGTTCGGTTGTGCCTGCGGCATGCAATGCCTATTGGCTGCGCTTCTTAGACGTAAATTCTGTTGATGCTTGTGTTCAGAATTCTTATACCAATTATGCTATGCATGCGCAGAGTGTGCGCTATTGTGATTTCAATGGACAGACCTGGCGAAGGGACAGCTGTATCCTGATTGCCGTTGCTGCAGGAGCAAGAGACTGCGATTCGCTGAGCGAGTATGACGTTGGGTTCTGCAATGATACCGTGGCGAATCTCGGGAAGCCAGGCGCCAAGAACTAATCATATGAAAAAAAGAAAAAAGGGAGGCCATCAGCCCCCCGGCATCATGGGCTCAGATGGGCACGTGCCTGAAGAACAAAGGCCGTTCGATGTAGTAATGGAGCTTCCTCATGTCGAGTTCCCGGAACACCGGGCCGACTGAAACGATTTCCACATTGAGCAGGCGGCTTCCTGCGCCGGCACCCTTGCCCAGCTCTCCAATCACGCCGCGGATGCGGCGAACCATGTTCACCGGACCACCTCCCTTTTTCATCTCTGTATATACTAG
>CAZYGF010000205.1:0-1629 GCA_964647575.1 Microcaldota archaeon | reverse complement strand
ATCTGCTCCCTGCCTGTGTGGCCGAGGCGGGGAAAGCGCACCGTCGCGTCCGCATCGACCACTGTGACAATGGCGTCCAGGCGGACGCCGGGGATATTCTCTGCGATGTCATGGGCCAGCGCGGCCGGCTCAGCAACCCCTGTCGTCTCCAGCACTATCCATTCCGGCTTTGCCTTCTCCAGCAGCTCGCCTATCGCGGCGTCGAACTCGCCCGAGAGCGAGCAGCACACGCACCCGCCCAGGAGCTCGACCATCCGCACGTTCCTGCCTTCCACTACCTTCCCGTCTATGGCGGCCTGGCCGAACTCGTTCATCACTATGGCCAGGCGCATCTTCGCCTCTGGGATTATCCTGCGGAGCAGCGTGGTCTTGCCTGCGCCCAGGTATCCTGTGATGATGGTGACCGGCGTCTTCATGCAATGAAGATTCCGCCGCCAGGTTTTTTATTCCAGGCCATTCACCAGTGCCCCCAGCCTGCAGGCCTGGAACTTGGAGGCGCGCTTCTGAGCTCCTGTCCGAAGCCGGCAGGCCGCGATGGCTGCGGCTTCACCAATGGCTCTACCTGGGGCGGAAACACCTCGATGTCCTTCTTTTTCAGGGAATTAGATGGTGGGGCAGGCGCAGCGCCAAAGTACAGTCTCGCCTTTCAGCAGCAGTTCCCGGTTCACGATTTTCCTGTCCATTGTACTACACCTCCTTATGTTGTTGATTATGATGCTGTGGGGCGTATTGTTTTTAAACCCGCGTAACATCCCATCTGGTGTTTATCCTTTTATTCGGATTTTCCTTCAGCGCCCCCTTCTCCACCATGCCGTTGATGTACTGCAGAACGCATTTCCAGTCCCTCCTTATCCTCCTGCCAATCACGTGCGCTATCCTGCTGTCATTCTGCCCCTTGTCAATCAGCTTTTCCCTCCTCTCCCCGATGCGCTTCCTTACGGCAGCGCTGAACCTCCTCATCTCCCGCTTATTCGGGTTCTCCTGGAGCTCCCCCTTTTCCACCATGTGGACCAGGTAAGCCCGTATGCACGGCTGCTTCTTCCCGGTGCGCCTGGCCAGCACGTGCGCTATCTGGTGGTCGTTCCTGCCTTTCGGGATGAGTTCGGCCCTCCTTTTGCGGATGAGCCTTTTGTCAGTTTCGCTTAATTTTCCCGCCTTGTTATTCGGGTTCGTTTCCAGCTTCCCTGCGCTTACCATGCGCTGTATGCGGGATTCGATTCCTTCAGCGCTCCTTTTCATTTTCCTGGCAAGTGCCTCTCCTATGCGCTTGTCTGATGCGCCCTCCGCGGCCAGCTTCGCCCTCCATCTCATTATGCGCACGTCCTCGCGCGGGAGATACCTCGTGCATCTGCTTTTCGGGTTCTTCACGAGCTTTCCGGCCATCACCATCCGCCTCATGCACGCGTGTATGCTGTCCATGCTCCTTCCCATCCTCCTGGCCAGCGCACCGGCTATCTGCGTGTCGTTCTTCCCCAGGGCGGCCATCTCGCCCGCGGCTTCAGCCAGTCCTTCCTTTTCGGCATCGCTGAACCTCTTCCAAGTCCGTATATTCCTGTTCCTCACCAGCGTGCCCTTCTTCAGCATGCGCTTGATGCAGCCTGTTATTTTCGTTGCATCCTTCCCCATCTC
>CAZYGF010000204.1:0-1638 GCA_964647575.1 Microcaldota archaeon | reverse complement strand
CTGGGCAGGATGCGCGCGGTGATGGAGACCGCCCAGCGCTGGTCGCTTTTCATAACCCTGCCATTCGCCATAGTCCTCATGTCCTTCCCCGCGGAAATCCTCCGGGTATTCTACGGAAGCACCTACGCCAGCGGCGCAGCGGCGCTGGCAGTCTTCACTGCAGGCCTCGTCCTCCTGACGCTGTCCTACATGACATCCCTCGCCCTTGCGGCCATGCGGCTGGTGCGCATAGAACTACAGATAGCAGCCGCGGTTGGTGTGGTCAACGTCCTGCTCAACATCCTCCTCATCCCCCCATTCGGCCTTGAAGGCGCTGCTGTAGCGTCCACAGCCGCCTTCGCTGTCGGGCTGCTCCTGCTGCAGCATTACGGGGAGAAACTGCTCGGCTTCAAGTTCCCGCCGGAAATATGGAGGCTGCTGGCGGCCGCGGCGCTCGTGTTTATCGTGCTCCTGGCCGCGGACCCTGCGGTGTCATCGCTTTCCGCCCTGCTCCCGCAGCCCGGCGAGGGGGAAGCGCAGGCGTATCTCCTCAAGTTTGTTTATCTCCTGTGCCTCGCCATGCTGGTCTTCCTCTCCATGCTCCTTTTCATGGGATGCGCGCTGCTGCTCAAATGCTTCAGGAGGGAGGACATATGGCTCATGAAAAGCGCCATGCAGCGGGCCAGGTTGCCCCCATCAGCCATCTCCCTGGCAGAAAAGGTGGCAGCCTACGGCGTTGCCGGCAGGCAATAGCGGTTTTTAAACCATTGCCATCATTATACTGTTTCATTTGAGGTAGCGTCATGTTAGAAGAAGTCATATTCGGCAAGCTCGTGATGCCCGGGGAGGCCATACGCCTTCTTATCGCCTTCATAGGCACGGCAGTGGCGGCGTACTACGACGTCTTCAACAAGAAGAACGTGCCCAACGAGTTTCTCTATGCGTTCCTGGTGCTCGCATTGCTCATCAACGTCATATTCTACCAGCAGGACCTGTTCTGGTTCTCGTTGGCCGTGGCCGCTTTCTTCTCCGCGGTGGGTTACGTCTTCTACCGCGTGGGCCAGCTCGGCGGCGCGGACGTCTTCATCCTCGCGTCGGTGATGCTGCTCCTGCCCGTGCACCCGTCGTTCATAGGCATGCCGTTCAACATGCCGTTCGTGTTCTCTGTATTCATATTCTCAGGCGTGCTGTTCGCCCTCTACGTCATGGGCTGGTTCGGCTGGAAGCTCAGCCAGGAGCCGGACGTGAAGCCTAACCTGCTCTATGGGCTCATGTTCATCCCCTACCTCATGTTCGCCTACGTCTATGTAAACTCGTTCATATTCTCGCCGGTCTATTTCGCGTTCATATCCGCGCTCCTGTTCGCCACCATATTCTTCATGATGTTCCGCGATTCGCTCAACATGCTCCTGGCCGAGGAGCTCCCGCTGGCGCAGATACAGCCGGAGGACGTCCTGGCCATGGAGATAATGAACAAGGACCTCATCGAGCGCTACAAGATACAGCGCGTGGTGACCGCGGCCGAGCTTGAGCGCCTGAAGAGGACGAAGGTGACTGACCTGTGGGTCTACACCAAGCTGCCGCCATTCCTGCCCTTCATACTCGCCGGCATGGTGCTGGCGCTGCTCTTCGCAAGGAGCCTCATCCTCATATGATAGC
>CAZYGF010000203.1:0-1643 GCA_964647575.1 Microcaldota archaeon | reverse complement strand
ATTGCGAGTCCGCGTGCGCGGCACTTGCCGAAGGCACGGTCGTCCAGTTCGAGAGGTTCGGGTTCTGCAGGCTGGACCGGAAGGACAGCAAGCGCTTAACGTTCATTTTCTCCTGCTGACGGGCTAGAGTGCTTTATAAATTTTACACTCCAAGTCCAGTCAGGTGACCCCTGATGGATATCAAGAACATGCTCCGCGCGTCATTGCCCCTGATGGGCATAGGGTTCGTCCTTGTAATCATAGGCATAGTCCTCCAGGTGGTCTCACTCCTGCTGACCGGCCCGAGAGACATAACCGCGACGCTGCCTGTCCTGGGCGTCACATCCATCCCGGACCTGGTAAGCACGGTCTTCACCTACCTCCTGTACCCCATCTTCTTCGTCGTATACTTCTGGGGCGGCATGCGCGGGGTGAAGCGCTACAGGCTTGACACGGTCGGCTCTGCCACATCCACTGCGTTCGCCTATGTGGTGACCGGCGGCCTGCACCTTGCGCTCGGCGTCCTGCTCGACCTCCTCGTAATCAACGGCCTGATACACACCGTCCGCTACAGCTCCATCGAATCCACGCTGGCAACCGCGCTTTTCGGTGAGAGCGCCGGCGCCATGGGCGTGCTGCTGACGGGCGTGTGCGGCATAGGCCTCCTCATCACCGGCGCGCTCATGAACTTCGTGGTCGGCGGCGTGGGCGCCGTAGTCGCCCAGAGATGAAACTTTCCCATACCTAGGCTTAAGTTAAAGTTTCATCAATGTCGTGCTCGACAAATCGAACACGAGCATGCTCAAGGTCGAAACATCGACCTTGACAACTTCATGTGGTCGTGCATCGCCTTCTAGTACATCCTTCCGCCCAGGGGAACTTCGCGGTCAGGCGCTATCAGGACGCATTCGCCGTCCTTGCCAGGGACGCCAAGCGTCAGCACCTCTGATGTGGCAGGCCCGATCTGCCTCGGCGGGAAGTTGACGACGCAAAGGACCAGCCGCCCTTCCAGCTCCTTCTTGCCGTAGTTCTTCACCAGCTGGGCGCAGGACCTTTTCGTGCCCACTTCAGGCCCCAGGTCTATTTTCAGCTTATATGACGGCTTCCTCGCTTCGGGAAAATCCTCCACTTCCACAATCCGCCCGACGCGCATGTCCACTTTCCGGAAATCATCAACGGTTATCATGCAGCAATAATGCAATCAAAAATTATTATTCTTTGTTTTCTGCGGAAATTTCACGCCGTTGCGCGGAAAATCGAAATCACCTTTATATTCCTTATGCATGAAATCCTGTTGCTCTAGCAAAGAAGGGTTGAGAGGCCTCTCTTGGCTGGGAACATTCCAGGTGGGTCCATGCCGATAACAAAGATACGGAAAAGAGACGGGGCGGTCGTCGACTTCGACAAGCAGAAGATAGTCAACGCAATCTTCAAGGCAGCGCAGTCCGTCGGCGGCAGCGACCGTGCGGAATCAGAAAGAGTTTCAGACAAGGTCGTTGAGTTCCTTAACGAGAAGTACAAGGAAGATTACATTCCTACAGTGGAGGAGGTCCAGGACCTCGCGGAAAAAGCGTTGATTGAGACAGGCCATGCGACCACGGCCAAATCCTATATACTATATAGGCACAGGAAGAACATCGAGCGCGAGATGAAGCGGATGCTCG
>CAZYGF010000202.1:0-1660 GCA_964647575.1 Microcaldota archaeon | reverse complement strand
CCTTGCACATCATTTTCAGCATCTGCTGCAGCCGCCGGTTCTGCGCGACGCCGCCGCAGGCGACCAGGTGCTTCTTCTTCGTAAGGAAAAGCGCGCGCTCAGCCACCTCGCAGGTCATGGCGAACGCGTTCTCCATGAGCGAATACGCCACATCGCGGTGCGGATGCGTTTTCGCCGCCTTTTCAGCCGCGGTCAGCAGGCCTGAGAACACCAGGTTCATGCCCTTGACCGAATAGGGCAGCTCCACGTATTTGCCGCCTTCGGCGAGCCTGGCCACCGCAGCGCCGTGGGCGTGCTCCATCTTGATTGCACGCGCGAACGAGTCGAACAGGTTGCCTATGCCGACGTCGAGCGTTTCGCCGAGGACGTGGTAATAGCCATCGCGCCGGATGAGTATCTGGCTGTTGCCGCCGGATATGTAGAGTATGAGCGGGTCTTCCATGCCGCACATGTGCTCGCTGATTTTCACGTGCGCATAGCAGTGGTTCACGCCCATGAGCGGCTTGCCATGGCGGAGCGCAAGGTATTTCGCGCCTGCGATGCCCACGGAAAGCGGCGCGCCGATGCCAGGGCCCTGGGAGAACGCGACCAAAGCTATGTCCTTCATGGTCATCTTCGCATCCGCAAGGCATTTTGCGAGCACATCTGCGAACACTGCCGAGTGGTGGTCTGCCATCTTGCGCGGCATCAGCCCCTCGCTGCCGCCGGAATAGGTGTCTATCACGTTGGAAAGGACGCGGCCGCCGAACACGCCCATGGAGAGCGTGTGGGCAGTGCATTCAATGCCAAGCACGTTCATGCGAAAAACCTCATGGCGGCTATTGACAGGAAATTGTAGATGAGATGTATGAGCATGCACGGCGTTATGCTTTTGGAGAAACGGAAGACGAGAGCAAGCACCAGGCCGACCATGGCAACGCCCACGACCTCGACGACCGAGCCGTATGCCAGGTGGAGCCCGCCGAATACCAGGGAGGAGAGCACGACGCCTATGCGCGGCACGAGCAGCGCCCTGAAAAGCAGCTCCTCGCTGATGGGCGCGAAGATAACTGCCAGGGCCAGGACATAGAGCGGCAGGCCGGCGACCTTCTGCGTGACCTTGGCCTCGTCATTCACTCCAAGCAGAAGCGCTGCGATGCCGATCATGAAGACCAGGGCGAAAACCGCCACCAGGCCGCCGATGGTGTAGAGCACGTTGTTTTTCAGGCTGCCCGGGAATCCCATGGCCTTAAGCGTTGTGGTCAGGTCCTTCCGCCACAGGAAATACAGGGCAAACGACAGCATGCCCAGGTGGAGCGCCCCGTCGTAGAGGTAGCTCTCCTTCATGAAAAGCAGGAACAATCCGAATGAGATAATGGAAACTGCCAGCAGGACGAGAAAGAGGCGTTTCATTTTTTCTCGAAGTAGCCGCACCGGCCGCACGAACGGCGGTCCTTGTGCTCGGCCAGCCGCACGCCGGCGCCGCACTTGGGGCAGGATTTTCCCGGCTTGTAGGGCTTTATTTGCTTCTCCTTCTTCTTCGCAGGCGCCGCCTTCTTCTTTTCATCAGCCATGACCATCACTCCTTCTTCTTCTTAGCTGGCGCCGCCGCCTTCTTTTTCTTCTCCGGCTTGGGCATAAGGCCCTCGCGCACCTTTATGTGCTGTGGCTCGGTGGCCAT
>CAZYGF010000201.1:0-1666 GCA_964647575.1 Microcaldota archaeon | reverse complement strand
ACTACCCTGAGGAGCTCGTAGGGAAGAAGGTCGTCATAGTGAAGAACCTGAAGCCGGCGATGCTGCGCGGCGTGGAGTCCGCGGGCATGCTGCTCGCCGCAGAAGGGAGGGAGCATGTGCCGCAGAAAGTGGCCAAGGGCGCCGGACTTGAGAGCGGCGCTCTCGAGGTGATTTTCTGCGGGAAAAGCAGGGTGGGCGACAAGGTCGTGCAGAAGGGCATGAAGCCGTCGCCTGCGAAAATGGTCACGTTCGACGAATTCAAGAAGATAAAAATAGAAGTGAAGGATTTCGCCGTCGTATCCGGAGGGAAGCCTCTCGCCACCCAAGGCGAGGAGCTCCGCGTGAGGAACGTCAAGGAAGGGAAAGTGAGCTGAAGGCATGAAGCCGCCCCTGGCAATCGCATTTTTCATAGCAGGCACGCTCCTCATGGCCACCTTATGGCAGCACGAACTGCTGCTGCTGGCGCTGATGTCTGCCGCATCACTGCTTCTCCTTTATATTGACAGGTGGAAGGGCGCGAGGCATTTCATCCTCGCCACGCTCATAGGCGGCGCATGCGAGAACCTCGCGGTGATGCTGGGCGCGTGGCATTACACGAACGCGGATTACTTGTTCGCGCCGCTCTGGCTGCCGGTCGGCTGGGGCATGGCAGTGGTGCTCCTGGAGGAGGCGTTCGCCGCGCAGGTCCAGGTGAAGGCGTCGGAAAAATCAGCCCGGGTGGCGTTCGCCGGCACCCTGGGCGCAGGCCTGTCGTTCCACAATGAGCTTTCCCTGCTGCTCATCTTTGCCGCAGCCACAGCCGGGCTGTTCCTGGCGGGCTACCACAGGAAGCAGGACATCTTCCCGGGCGTCATGGCAGCGGTTTTCGGGACCGCGATGGAGACCGCGTGCATAATGGCCGGTGCATGGCAGTATTCCGCTGCGATGTTCGGCACGCCGCTCTGGCTGCCGCTCTGCTGGTTCAACGCCTTCCTGATAATGCGGCGCGCCATGCGCATCCTTGATTAGAACCTCGCCAGCTTCCTTTTCTTGAGCTCGAACAGGGGGATGTAGAGCGCGGCTACGAGCGTCTGCATCAGCAGCATGGCGCGGATGTCGAAAAGGATTATCAGCGCCGCGCCGACAAGCACGGCCAGGACCCTTCCGGCATCGAGCATTATCTCCCTGCCTATCATGGTCTCGACCATGCTCGTGCTGTTGTCCACCGCGAGCGCGAGCGGCAGCGGCAGCAGTATGCTCCTGAAGAAGGTGATGGCGCCGAACCCCAGGAAGAACAGCGCGACCGTATCGGCGAAGTTGGTGAAAACCGCAGCGAGGAGGAAGCCGAGCGCAGTGGCGACCAGGAACGTCCTCCTCTGGCCGAAGTGGTCGGACAGACTCGCGGTGATGAACGAGGCGATTACGGCGAACACCGTCACGGCCGACATCATTCCGCCGAAATCCGCGGGATTGGTGAAGAAAAGCAGTATCATGGCGCTGAGCGTGATCTGGGTGATGGACATGAAGGAGAACCCCTCCACGAAGAACAGCGTGCGCAGGCCGGAAATCGAGCGCAGGCTCTTCACCGGGTCGTAGGAATACGTTTTCGGCTCCACGAACGCCTCGGCAATCGCCATGTTCACGAGAAACATCGCGACGCCGGCCAGGAACATGGCCGGATAGCCGA
>CAZYGF010000200.1:0-1678 GCA_964647575.1 Microcaldota archaeon | reverse complement strand
GGATACGCCGCGGCTGCCTCAACGAGGATGTGCGGATAGAATTCGAAAGCGTCGAGTCTCTGGAAAAGGGGGCGAGGGGCAAGCTACGCACGATCATATCCAAGGTGAAGCCTGATGCTGGCATTCGATGACCATGCTGCAGCCGTGACGGTCACGGACCCCTGCTTCGGGAAGCTCGGCTATCTTGTAATAGACACGGCTTATTACGGGAAATCCATTGGCGGCGTGCGGCTTCTGCCGGATGTCTATCCTGAAGAGATATCGCACCTGGCAAGGACCATGACCAGAAAGTATCTTTTCGCCGGCCTCCCCTGCGGCGGGGCGAAGGCAGGCGTCATCCTGAAGGGGCAGTCCGCTGCAGACCGCGATGGCGCCCTCCGCGCGTTTGGCCGCGCCATCAAGCCTTTCGTGCGCAATGGCTTTTCTCCGGGCCTGGACATGGGCTGCTCCCCCGAAGACCTCCGTGCCATCCTTTCCGGTGCCGGAGTGCCTCTGCTCAGGGCTTCCTGGCCGCTGCCGCATGGATACACCGCCATGAGCGTCATTGCCTCGCTGGATGTCGCGCTCGAACGGAGGGGCATGGACTGGGCCGGCTGCAGGATTGCCATCGAGGGCTTCGGAAACGTCGGGTCGCGTGTGGCTGCCATGGCCGCCGCCAAGGGTGCGACGATAGCCAGCGTATCCAACACCAGCGGCTCGCTGTCCAATCCCAGTGGCCTTGACGTGGCCGCCATGCTCGCGCAGAAGGCCGCCCATGGCAGCGGTTTCATCAGGCATTTCGCCGGCGGCACCTTGGGTGATAAGGAGAAGATTTTCTCCGCGGGCTGCGATGTTCTCGTGCCGTGCGCCCGCTCCTGGTCGATAAACCGTTCGAACCTCGGCAAGATAACGGCCCACATCCTCATCTGCGGGGCGAACGTGCCCATGGACATGGAATGCGAGCGTGCGCTCTGGAAAAATGGAAAGCTCATAGTGCCGGATGCGGTCGCGAACTGCGGCGGCGTGCTCGGCACGACGCTCGCGAGGGTCATGGACGACAGCAGAATCGCATCCATAATAGCCAGGCGTTTCAAAAAGCGCGTGCATGACGTTCTCGATGCAGGCGTGCCGCCTTCGGATTATGTTACTGCCTTCTGCAGCAAACGGCGGCTGGCCCTGGCTGAAGCGCTTGCGCCTGCGCCTCCGGCAACTGTCCTTGGCGATATTCTCGGCCATGTCCGCTATCACCTGCTCGACCCTTTCCTGCTTGCAGCCGTTCTCGAACGCGGCCTCTTCCCCGAATAAGCCATTAAAATACCGACTTACACAATTACCTGATGCGCGGTGCTTTTGCGATGGATATCCTCATACGTGATTACCGCCCTGGAGACGGGGCCAGGATTGTCAGCGTTTTACGCGATTCCAACGAGGCCCTCAGGAAAAGCAGGGGCGGCCTCCATCCGGATGCCTATGTGGACGGGCTGCTTGGCAGGTCTGACCTGGACATCCTCTCCGACCTTGAGTTCGGTGCGAGGATGATGGTGGCGGAAGTGCGGGGGAGCGGAGAAATCGCCGGCATGGGCGCCATCAGCAACAGGTGGATACACCGCCTCAGCGGCAGCACATACAGCCGGAGCCAGTATGTCAGGACATCCTACCAGCGCGGAAAGCGCGGGGTCCATGTGGGCTCCATGATAAG
>CAZYGF010000199.1:0-1681 GCA_964647575.1 Microcaldota archaeon | reverse complement strand
GCAGATAACCATAGACGACCTGCTGGGCGAGATGGAGCGCATAATAAAATACGACAGCGGCGAGCGCGTCAGCGTGCCCCGCGGCTCGATAACCGAGATGGTCGACCTGGAGCTGCCCGAGCACGACATCGAGCATGACATGGCAGACGTGCTGGAGCGCATCCGGGCCGGCACCGACAGCGAGGGCTGGTCGCTCTTCTCGCGGCTCACAGAGGGATACGACCTGCGGAAGGTGGTATACACGCTCCTGTGCCTGCTCCACCTCATGCAGAACGAGAGCGTGGTCCTCCGCCAGGACAAGATTTTCGGCGAGCTTTTCATACGGCTGCCCGCCCCGGCCACTGCCTGATTTTTAAACTGTTTCATATGATAGTATTTTATGGCTATCTTGGCCGCAAAAGACATTTTCACCAGATACAGATGGGCCCCGCAGCCGCTGCGGAGCAGGCTCCTGAAGAAGGACAAGGGCCACCAGCTGCTCATAGAGGGCGTCAGGAAATACCGCCCGGACGCTTCCGCAGGGGGAGGGCTCAGGCTGAAGCTCCAGCCTGGCACGCCTGTGCTGGCGCCTGCCGACATGCGGCTTACCGAAGCCGGCAACGTGAAATACGGCTCCTGGGCGGTCTTCACAGGCCGCAGGTACATATTCAGCTTCTACCACCTGGACCTGAACACTGGCTCGTCGTGCATACGAGCAGGCAGCGCCATAGGGGCGATGGAGGCCGCGGGTTTCGACCCCTTGCCGCTCCTGCACATGATGGTTACGAAAAAGCGTTTCTTTGACGGGTCCTCAGGCGAGGCGGTGGATGCGATGGCGCTCATAGAGAAGGGAATAATCAGGCCGCCTTTCATGCCCCCGGGGCTGGATTGACATGGAGCTCCAGCGCGTGGCAAGGCCGCCTCCGCCGGAACTGGTGCAGAAGGCGCTCCAATGGTCGAAGACTGTGCCAAACCCGAAAGTGCGCATACTGACCATGGATAACTACACCCAGCGCGTCGTCGTCCTCTTCCGTGCCGAGTCGCACGGGCGTGACTGCCCCCATTATTACGATGTGGAACTTGACAGGGAAAGCCCGATGGCCGAATACGCGAACCTGGGAAAGGGGCGCATAGTCGCGTCCGTGCCGTATACGGACTTGGAATACCGGGCAAGCCGGGGCGCGTTCGAGAGATACAAGGTCCTGGCCGAGGGCGGCATGATAGTCGGCGATGGCCCTGGGAAAGGATAAAAAGAGAAAAAATAAAATTATAAAATAAAAAAATCAGGAGATTATCGTCGCGCCCGGCTTCGCTTTCGGCTTTGACTTGACGATCTTCACGTTCGAAGGCGTCAGGATTATCATGTCGTTGGAAAGCAGCGCTATGTCGCCGTTTATCTTTCCCGAGTGCACCTTGAGCTTCGACACGATGCCCTTGAGCCTGTTCGGCTGCTTCGACAGCGGGATCACGTTCAGGATTATGATGTTCTTCGAACCGAGCTCTTTCAAAACCAGGTCCGCGTCACCCTCGTTCCTGAGGTCCACCCTCTTGACGTAGAAGTCCGCCGGGGGGCTCACTGCGTCGCCTTCTGCTGACTGCATAACTTCTTCCAGGTCAGGTACGTCCGCTTGTTCTCCTTTTCCTAAAATCTTGTCAAAAAGTCCCATTATATCACCGTTGCATGGAGTGCTTTTCTATTCAT
>CAZYGF010000198.1:0-1723 GCA_964647575.1 Microcaldota archaeon | reverse complement strand
GCTCGGCCTGCTGGGCATCGACTGCCCGGAAAGGATGTAATCACCCGCGTATCCACCTGAGCGTCTCCTGCAAATCGCGCTTCACGCCGTATTTCGCGAAATATTTCAGTATTATCGCCACGTCGCGCTCCAAAAACCGCTCGGCGTGCGGGTGCCTGAGCACCACCCCCTGCCCGAAATCGATGAGGTAAGGCACGTCGCCCATCATGACGTTGTACTCGCTCAAATCAGCGTGCACCAGCCCTGCCCTGTGCATCTTCCTCACGTCCTCCAGTATCGAGTCCAGGTCCTTCTCGCCGTGCAGCGGCCCGACCATGTTCATCGTAGGGTACGGCAGGTCGCCCTCGCCCAGGAATCCCATCACGAGCACGTTCTCTGAGATGTAATACGGCTTCGGCGCGTGCACTCCGGCCTTCTCGCATATCTGCAGGTTCTTGAACTCCTTGCGCGCGAAAGCCTTGACGACCTCCCGGTCGCTGTGCTTTATCTTCCCGAACCTGGGGTCCCCGTCAAGGTATTCCTCCTTGCGGAAGAACGGCGCGGTCTCCATCTTGTATATCTTCACCGCGACGTGACCGCCGCCGGGCCTCGTCGCCATGAACACGTTCGCCTCCTTGCCGGTGGAGACCGGATAGTCCACGGTCTGGAGCATGCCCTTCTTTATGAATCCCCAGAGGATGAGGAGGATGCGCTTGTCGAAGACCTCGCTCTCCACCTTGAAGCGCTCCTTGAGCTGGTAGTCCTCCTTGAGCTGTTTTTTCGTCATTGGATATCAGCGAACCGTCCTTTTTATGATAAAGAAAATCCAGGCACAAAAATCAGATGTAGCCTTCTTCCTTCAGTATCCTCGCCTGCAGCGGCAGGTACCTCCAGATGATGTCGGCCTTCTCATCGCCCTGTATGGACCATGGCTTGATGATTACAACATCGCCTTCCTTGACCCATATCTTGTTCCTCAGTTTCCCGGGAATCCTGCACATGCGCTCCTTGCCGTCCTTGCAGGCGACCTTCATCCGGGAGCCGCCCATGAGCCCGAGCACGAGGCCGAGTATCTCGCCCTCGCGGGGAAGCCTCATCCTCCTTCTTTCCTCCTCAGGGCTCAGCTGCGGCCTGGCGCCTTTCTGTCCCCCTCTGTGTCCATAGTAAGCCAACGTATCACCTTATTGCCATCCGCGCGCCGCAGCTTTCGCATACCAGCTGGCGCAGGCCGTGGCCCAGCTCCTGTATGTGGGTGTCGGGCCGCTTGCACTGCTTGCAGATGACGTATTTGAGCACGAATTCCTCCAGCTTCTTGTTCACGATGTCGCCGCTAAGCTTCCTCGCGAGGATGAGCCTGTCGCCCTGGATTTCAACCGGAACGGCCAGCTCCTTGGAGAGGTGCTTGGACAGGAACTCCGGCTCGCGCCTTATCCTGTCCACCACAGCCTTGAAGTTCTTGATCAGGGTCTTGTTGCCTTCGGTGAAGTACTCGAAGCGGGGCATCTCGAACCTCTCGCTCTTCGTGACTTTTTCCGGAAGGTTGGCGTATATGTTGTCGAGTAGCTTGTCGTAATCATTCTCAGAACTCATGAAGTGAATAGCGACGGAATGCTTTTTAATTCCTCGTCATGGCTGGCATGGCTTTACGTGCCCTCCTCCCAGCTCGTCAGGTACTTCTTCTGCTCGCCGGTGAGCGAGTCCTTCTTCACGCCCATGGCCTCCAGCTGCAGTTCTGCGATGTGAT
>CAZYGF010000197.1:0-1741 GCA_964647575.1 Microcaldota archaeon | reverse complement strand
CCAGGCGCCTCCGCATGCCGCCTGAGAAGGTCTTCACCATCTTGTCCTTCCATTCCGTGAGTTCTACGAGCGCAAGCACCTCGTCTATCCGCTCCTTCCTGTCCTTCCCGTCCATGCCGTACAATCTTCCGTGTATGTCCAGGTTGTCATAGGCGCTGAGCCGCGTGTCCACTGTAGGGTCCTGGAACACGATGCCTATGGAGCCGCGGACCTCGTCCGGGTGCGCGCGTATGTCGAACCCGTTCACCGTCGCGGTGCCCCCGGTCGCTTCGAGCAGCGTCGCCAGCATATAGATGGTTGTGCTCTTGCCCGCGCCGTTAGGGCCGAGCAGGCCGAACAGTTCGCCCTTCCCGACGCTGAAGCTGATGCCATTCACTGCAGTGAAGCCGTTGAATTTCTTTACCAGCTCGCTTACTTCCATCGCGTACATGGGCTCTCACAGCTTCTCCTGCTTATCCTTCTTAATGCTCTCCAGATAGGCCAGCGCCTCGGCCGGGCCCTCGACCAGTTTTTCGAACAGTTCCGTGCAGTCGAACAGCGTTATCTTCCCGTCCGTTTTTTTCGACAGTTCCTTGAGCGCCAGCTCGCGCACCGAGAGGTTCTCCCTGCGGAGGTCGCGTATCTTCTCCAGCCGCGCGCCGAGGCTCTCCATGTTGAGCAGGTTGTCCAGGTAGACGCCGTCGTAGCGCTCCAGCTTCACGTCAGTGCCGTTCAGCCCTGGCTTCAGCGTGCCCTCCAGCTTGATCGATATTATCGCGTTTGGGTGAGCTTTGTGCAGCGTATCTACCTTCTGCCGGACCGCAGCCCTCACTTCCGCTTCCCCGGCTTCCTTGAAGCGCAGTTCCTCGTAGAAGAACGGCCTGGACTCTATGGCCACGAATTCCGCCTTTTTCACCGCCGTGTCGTAGAGGAAATACCCCTTGGGCGCGGTCTCGTCCTTCTTCAGCTGCGTTATCACCGTGCTGCCTGGTATGAGGAACCTGCCATCCAGCTTCACTATGGTGTTGTGGATATGGCCGTTCACTATCAGGTCGAAGGGCAGCGGCTCCAGGAATTTCAGCGAAAGCTCGTCCTTCCCGCCCGGGACGAGCTCCTTCACGGACTGGTGGAGCATGAGGATTTTGAACGCGCCTGCCTCAGGCCTGAACTTCTCCAGCGCTGCCTTCAGCTCCTTCTCCGCGTATTCCTCAGGCACGCTGCCCATGCCGAAGACCTGCACGCGTTCGTTGCCCTTCTCAAGCATCGCGCCGCTCCGCTCAAGCATGGTGAGGTTCGCTGCCGTGGCGAGCAGCTCCACCGGGTTGGTCAGGTCCCTGCTGCGGCGCTCGTGGTTGCCGTGGATGATGTAGATGGGCGCCTTCACGCTGCGGAATATGCCTATCGCGTGGCGCAGCGTCTCGAGCTTAGGTATCTTGGTGTCGAACACGTCGCCTGCGCAGAGGATGAGGTCTGCCTTCCCGGCAGCGTCGGCGAGCACCCGGCCGGCCTGCACGTAGGAATCCTCTTCGAACCGCGCGTAGCCGAGGTGCGTATCCGAGAATATCGCTATCTTCATGAACGGATATTCACAGGGCAAAATAAAAAATGCTCGGCTACATTTTTATAAAGTGGTCGGTGGAAGTATTTCCATAACCGGGCCCGTAGCTCAGCCTGAGCTTTTTGACTTAGGCGTTTCTTGGGGCAAAAACCTCGGAAAAAGCCAGGAGGACCATCTCATGGCTTTTGGTGAAGCTTTTGCCAT
>CAZYGF010000196.1:0-1746 GCA_964647575.1 Microcaldota archaeon | reverse complement strand
TGACCATGGGAATAGAGAAGCTCAAGAGCTCGCTTCTCTCCGAGGCGCAGGAGGATGCGCAGAAGATATCGGATTCTGCGCATGTGCAGGCGAAGGCCATAGCGGACGAGGAGCATTCCAAAAGCGCCGCCGCCAGGAAGGAGGCTGAAGCTGAAGTCTCAAGGCTCATCCAGGAGCAGAGGAACGAGCGCCTGGCATGGGCCAGGCTGGAGTCCAAGCGCATCGCCTCCGAAGCCAGGGAGGACGCCATAAAGGGCGTGCTGGAGGACTTCTTCGGGGAGCTCAAGGGCGCCCGCAAGAGCCCGCAGTACAGGAAGTTCCTCGGCAGCGCGGTCGCCGCGGCAGCGCGCGAGCTCGGCGAGGGCGTGACGATCCAGGTCGCCAAGGTAGACAAGCCTCTCCTGCCCGTGGTGAAGGGCGCGAAAATCGTCGAGGGGCTCCAGGGGCTGGGCGGCGCCATAGTGGAGAGCGCCGACGGCAAGTTCAGGATAGACCTGACGCTGGAGACGCTGTTCGAGGCCAGGAGAGACGAGATAAGGAAGCAGGTGTACGAGGAGCTTTTCGGGAAGTGAATGGCATGGAGGACCGGCAATGGGCGATGTGACAGCGACGATGGGCGGCCGTGCGATGAAGTACGGCTATTCCAACGCCAGGGTCAAGGCCATGAAGGGCCTCATCCTCAAGCAGGCCTTCCTTGACGAGCTCATACGCGTGCACAGCGTGGAGGGCATGGTGGAGCTGCTCCAGCGCACGGGCTACAGGAACGACCTCGCGGCCGCGGCGCTGATCAGCGGCGGCTCCCGCCTCATAGAGATGGCCGCATCGAAGAACTTCTCCAGGACGGCCCAGAAGCTCATAGGCATCGCGCCCCAGAGCGACCGGAAGGCAGTGCGCGCCATGCTGGTGAGATGGGACCTGATGAACATGAAGACCCTGCTCCACGCGAGGAGGCTGAAGAGGAGCTATGACGAGATGAAGCCCTACCTTTTCGAGGTGGGCGGCCTGTCCGAGGAGGATTTCAAGAACATACTCAAGTCCGACGACTCCAACCTGGCCAGGGAGCTGAAGGCCACGGAGCTGGGCAGGACCATGCTCGCGGCTGCGGCCGGGCCGGGCAAGGAGGCACGGGGCGGCAAGGCTGACGCGTCCATGCGCCTGGAGGGCGCCATAGACACCCAGATATACGTGCTCATGAACCGGGCGCTCACCGCGGTAGGCGGAGAGGACGTCGGCGGCATACGGCGCGTGCTCAAGAAGGAAGTGGACGCGAAGAACGTCATGATAATCGAGCGCCTGAAGGCGCACGGGATACCGCGCGACAGGATAGAGGCAGAGCTGATACGCGGCGGGACCCTGGACAAGCAGGCGGTGAGCAGGCTCCTGGAATCCAAGGACCTCTCGGCCGTCGCAGCGGCCCTGAAGTCGCGCTTCCCTCAGCTCGAGATACGGGGCGAGGGGAGGGACGCGCTCTCCCAGCTGGAGATCGCCTTCGAGAAGTCGCTGGCAGCGCAGAAGCTGCTGGCGTTCCACCGCGCCGTGCTCTCGGTCGGCGTCGTGGTCGGGTTCCTCATGCTGAAGGAGGAGGAGATGAACAACCTGAGGAAGATAGCCAAGGGCAAGGAGTTCAGGATGCCGGAAAGCGAAGTGCGGCAGATGCTCGTCGTAGTGTGATATCCATGAAAGCGCAGATAGTGGTTCTCGGAGACACGCCCCTTGTGATGGGCTTCAGGCTGGCAGGCATAGAGC
>CAZYGF010000195.1:0-1784 GCA_964647575.1 Microcaldota archaeon | reverse complement strand
TTCTGCAAAAGTTCGTACACTGCCCCGTCAGTCTGTTTGAGATACGACATGGAAAAGCCCTCCCAATTCCTAGATTGCGGATAACTATTAAAAAGAGAGGTGGCACCTAGATATAACTTCTTGTGAAACACCTGTTTCATGCCGAGGCCCTATGGAACTCCGTTCCATGGGTCTCAGCTCACTCGCTTTGCTCGTGAGCCGAGGTCGCATAACCCGGTAGTGCGCACATGCCATCTGATGAGAATCAGCTGTCAGCGCAGGCCTGGAATTCCGCCTTTTCTAAAAAAAGGGCGGCGGGAAAGCGTGTCCCTCGTGGATTGGGAGTTCAAATCTCCCCCTCGGCGTTAGAGGGGGTTCGTGGACGATTCGTCGTCCACGGGCTCCTCCTCGGCGTTCTCTTTTTGCGCCCGTCAAAACAAATATAAACATTCGAGTATTCCTACTGTCAGGTGATCCGTTTGAGAACTCTCATATTGTTAGGCGTTTTCGCGATGCTCCTCCTGGCAGGCTGTACTACCCCGGTTCTGCCGCAAGGGCCTGCACAGCAGCCTCCGGCCCAGACCTGCAAGACCGTGATAGAGCAGAAGCCGGTAACCACCGAGCAGTGTGGCGACGTGTCCACCACAGAGCAGATATGCGGCGTAAGGAAGCTGCCCTACAAGGTTACGCGGCTCCCTAGAATCGACCTCTGCATCATCGACGGCAACTGCGTGGGCAAGCCGCTCTCTCAATGCCCGACGTGCACCACCGCCATGTCGCGCTGCACGCTTGTCATAGAGAACCTGGATTCGCAGGCGTCGGGAAGCTGGACCGTCGCGGCCAATTACACCCTGGGCAACGCCGGCTTCAACAAGGACCCGATAACCGCAACCATAAAGCCTAACGGGACCTCCACTTTCGACTTCCAGCAGATATACACGCCTGGCTATCCCACCAACTCGGCAGAGTGCACGATATCAGTCATCTCTGAGGCGACTGTGAACGACTGCCGTGGCGAGACAAGGACCCAGCGCGAATGCAGGAACGTGACCACGAGCGCCACGGTCCAGACGCAGGTCTGCAGTTAATCCTTTCTTTGTTTTCCTTTATCGCAGGTGCAAAACGACCATTTTAAATACTTTTGTTTCATATATGCTCATAGTTAGCAACAATTTGTATTTGTACCTTGAGGTGGTATTGGATGACCAAGAATCTGATGCAGAGACAAGCTGACCATTCGGCTAAAGGCGGCGCGAAGGCGTTTTTGAGAAGGCACTGCGCACCAACCCTTATCGAGGACATCGTGGGCGTCAGGCACGCCAAGGCAATCGGCACTGACGTGGGCCGTCATCCCTATTGGAAAGCCGTCGGTAAATTGGCCGCAAGGACTGCTACTTCCGCAGCTGTCCAGTTCGGTTCCACTTCCCTCATCGGCTCGCTGTCCTGGCAGACCAAGGCTGGTGCGCCATCGACCAATTCCCTTGACAATGCGAGCCCGGTGGCCAACGCCGTGGCAGTGACAGTCGCCAGCCTCGTGCCTCCGACCTACATGGAGCTCGCCGCGAATGTCGCCCTCTGGGCTGACATGACGCTTTCACTGGTCAGGATTGGCGTAGAGCAGGCGGTGTGGATGAAGTTCAAGATAACCCCTGATTTCCCGGGCACGGTCGTTTCTCCGGTCGTCGTCGGCGCCGGCGAGATGATATATAAGAGCATGGCACTGGCCAATACCCCGCCCGACCCGGTAACCCGGCTCATGCAGGGCGTGAAGGGCGTTTACGGCAACCTCGTGCGCTTTGCGATGG
>CAZYGF010000194.1:0-1786 GCA_964647575.1 Microcaldota archaeon | reverse complement strand
CGACCTTCCTGTCGTTGTCCATGAGGAGCCTGGCCACCTTGGCTATGGTCGTGGTCTTGCCTGCGCCGTTTATGCCCAGGAACATTATCTTCGCGGGCTTCTCGCATGCGTTTACGCGTTCAACTATGTCGAACGCCTTGTCGTTCGTTATTATGTCCATCAGTGTCTCGCGTATGGCGTTACCTACGAAGCCGTGGAGCCCGCTCTTGGGTATGCGGGCGCCGACCAGCTTCCCCTTCAGCTCGGCCCCGATGGCCTCGGCGACCGATATGTCCACGTCCGCCTCGAGCAGCTCCAGTTCGAGGTTCTCCAACATGCCCTTCACGTCGCCTTCCTTTATCTCGACCTCGCTGGTTATGAAGCTCTTTATGGCGCTGACCGCGCTGAGCTTCACGCGCTGCTTCTCCGGCTGGGGCGCTTCCGCAGGTTTCTGCGATGGCGGCTTCTGGATTTCAGGGGGCTTCGTGATTTCGGGCGGCTTGGCGATTTGCGGCGCTGGTGTGGTGGGCACAGCGGCAGGCTTCGGCTGGGGGATTTTTTTCGGTTCAGGAGGAGCGGCCGCCTTTTCCGGCTTTGGCTTCTCTTTCTTTTCTTCAGCCCGGGGGGCTGGCGCCGGCGGCTTCTCTTCGATTTTTTCAGCCGGCTCCTCAATCGCGGGCTGTTCCTCTCCCGGTTTGGCCTCCTTCTTTGTCAGGCCATCTATGAACCCGCCGATTTTTTTCTTTAAGAAATCGAACACTTTGGAACTCCCTCATGACGTTTTGATGGAACCCTGGCGCGGATAAAAGGAAAGTTTCAAAGGTAATCTTCCTGCATGTTCTCTTCGCCGCGCTCGCTTATCCTGACCTGGCTCTCCAGCTGCGCCAGCTGGCTGGATACCTCCTGCAGGCGGTTCATTATCTTGCCGAACTCCTCGTTCAGCTTCTCCACGGCCTTTTTGGTAGCCTCTATGCGCCTGTTGATCTCGACGACAGCCTGCTCCTTCTTCATCTCAAGCATGTACTCGGCGCCGATGGGCATGAGTATGTTGGTCTCGCTGACGGTCCCCTTTATCATGGAACCGCCGCCTATGGGCATGAGCACCTTCTCGGTGCCGAGGCTCTCCACCGTGCGGAGGGCGTTGCCGAGGTCTATGGTCGTCAGGCTGACGCGCTCGGTTTCGCGCTTGAGCATGGACAACTGCTCGCGGTATACCGCAACCTCGTAGTTCAGCTGCGCCTGGATTTCCTCTGGTGTGGCCATCTCATCACGCCTTCTCAACCTTCTCTATCTTGACCTTGTTCCTGGGCAGGCCGTTCTGCGAGCCGAAAAGCCCGTAGGCCTTGTGCCTGGCGGCATTCTCGCTGGCCGCCTCGATTTCCTTGACGAATGCGCGCTCTTCCGCTCCGAGCACTATCTTCCCTGAAACCGTGAACTTCATGCCAATCTTCCTCCTTCTGGGATATTACAATCATAATCTATTTAATCAGGCCGAGCGCCTCCTCGAGCCTTCCCAGCTCAAAGGCGGTCGTCTCCTGCCCTGCGATATATCCATTCCTGTTCACGACGATTCCGTAGGCGACGAAACCAGTCCCTGTGTTCACCGTGCCCCTGCTTCCGTCCACCTTCAGCGCGCCCTTCAGGCGCGCGACCTCGTCCTCGCCGGCCCTGTAGTGCGCGAGAAAACCGGTGTTAGTCGCTATGCACGCGCTCCCGACGGTTGTATATCCGCCGATGGCCATGGGCACGAGCTCCACGCCGAGCACGTCCTCCATCTTCTTGGCCTCGGCCCGGTCCACGTAGGGGT
>CAZYGF010000193.1:0-1788 GCA_964647575.1 Microcaldota archaeon | reverse complement strand
CTGGATGAACGGTGATTCGACAATGGAAAAGTTCTATCTCACTACGGCGATACCTTACGTCAATGCGGCCCCGCACCTGGGGCACGTGCTGGAGTTCATCCAGACGGACGTGATTGCGCGCTATCAGAAATCGCGCGGCAGGGAGGTGGCGCTCGTCACCGGCGCTGACGAGAACAGCCTGAAGAACGTGCATGCCGCGGAGAAGCAGGGCATCACCGTCGCGGAGCTGTGCGCCAGGAATTCCGCGATTTTCATGGACATGGCCCAAAAGGTCGGGCTTTCCTTCACGACTTTCCGGCGCACATCGGACAAGGAAAAGCACTGGCCCGGCGTCCAGAGATTATGGAACCTGTGCAACGGCGCAGGCGACATATATGGCAGGAAATACAGGGGGCTCTATTGCGTCGGCTGCGAGGCATTTTATGAGGAGGACGAGCTCATCGAAGGGATATGCCCGGAGCACAGGACCAAGCCTGAGGTGGTGGAGGAGGAGAACTACTTCTTCAGGCTGTCGAAGTACCAGGACAAGCTGGAAAAGATGATTGGGCGGGACGAGCTCAAGATAGTCCCGGAGACGCGCAAAAACGAGATACTCAGCTTCATAAGAGGCGGGTTGAAGGATTTCAGCATATCCCGCTCACTGGCCAGGGCGAAGGGGTGGGGGGTGCCTGTCCCGAACGACCCGGCGCAAATCGAGTACGTGTGGTTCGATGCGCTTGGGACCTACATCACCGGAATCGGCTACGGCAGCGATGAAAAAACGTTCCGGCGGTTCTGGCCGGCTGACGTGCACGTGATAGGCAAGGGCATACTCCGGTTCCATGCGGTCTATTGGCCTGCGATGCTGCTCTCGGCAGGCCTGGAACTGCCGAAAATGGTATTCGTGCACGGCTACATAACGGTCGAGGGCCAGAAGATGAGCAAGTCCCTGGGCAACATCATAGACCCGTTCCACCTCATCCAGAAATACGGCGTGGACCCGCTCAGGTACTGCCTGCTCAGCGAAGTGCCGACCTTCGAGGACGGCGATTTCTCCGAGAAGGTCCTGATGGAGACGAACAACAACGAGCTGCTCGCGAACCTGGGCAACCTGGTGAACAGGACGCTCGTCTTCGTGAAGAACAACTTCGAAGGCAAGGTGCCCGGGGGCGCGCTGAACGGCGCGGACAGCGCTTTCCTGGCCGGGCAGGAGGAGCTGCGGCGGGGGATAACCGGCGACCTTGACAGGGTGCAGCTCAAGGACGCGCTCCATCGCATAATGGCGCTCTCGAAGAACGCGAACAGGTATTTCCAGGACAACAAGCCCTGGGAAAGCGTTAAGGCGGACAAGGCGCGCGCCGGCGCGGTGATAGGCGTGCTCGTGTCCCAGGTGAAGGACCTTTCCATACTCGTGGAGCCGTACCTGCCGGCCACCGCCGCGGCGATGGCGAAGCAGCTCGGCATGGAGCAGGCGGAATGGGACGAGCTTGGGAGGCCGCTTCCGCCAGGGCACGAAATCGGGCAGCCCAGCCCGCTGTTCAGGAAAATCGAGCCGAAAGAAATCGAGGCGCTCAAGGTGAAGTTCGCCGGGAGGGAAGGCGTGCCAGGCGCTGCCCTGGACATCGGCATGCTGGACCTGGAGGTCGGCGAGATAATGAGCGTGGAGAAGCATCCTGACGCGGAAAAGCTGTTCGTGGAAAAAGTGGCGCTGTCGGATGGCGAAAGGCAGATAGTGTCCGGCCTCGCCGGGCATTACTACCCTGAGGAGCTCGTAGGGAAGAAGGTCGTCATAGTGAAGAACCTGAAGCC
>CAZYGF010000192.1:0-1794 GCA_964647575.1 Microcaldota archaeon | reverse complement strand
TGAGTTTCTTTCCATTAAGAGAAAAGCCGGATTGCGAATAATGCAGGCTTTTCATCCGATCCATCGATTTGAACCGGGGAAATCCGCCGTTCAGCCCTGCTTTCTTACGCCTCAGTTTTGCTTTGATGGCCAGATCAAGGCGTATGAAAACGTCCTGGGCCACCTGGGAATACAGCCCTGAATTTTTGCTTATCTCTTGGTAGGTATTTCGTGTGGGGAATTTTTGATAATCTGCATAAAGCTGCTTTGCAAGTTCAAGCCCGCTATTCCAGAGGTTCTTGGAGAACCAGAGGTGAGTCTGCAGCTCCTTGGTTTGTGCTTTTGTCGGGTACAGCCGGAACTTCCATGCCCTAGTTATCTTCATGAGAATATTGCTGAAAACGTCTTTTATAAAGGCGCGCCGACACACCTCATTTCCGCGGAAATCGGCCCTTTCATCCCACGCCTGAAGGCGTGTTTCTTATGCCATTCTCAGGAGGATTTCCCGGGCCTAACACATTTAAAGCGTTTGGCGCGCATATTTCCATGATGGAAAAGGTCAAAATGGAAATCTGCCCGGGCTGGCGCCCGTGTCTTTCCATTTTGCCAGGTGGATGCTGATGGAAAAGGTCAAAATGGAAATCGCCGGGGAGATATCGCTCTCCGACGACCCAGGCGCGACCATGCGGAAATGGCGCGAGATATTCAGCATCTCCCAGGTCGAGCTGGCGAGGCACCTGGGCATAACCGTCTCTACAATCAGCGATTATGAGGGCAACAGGCGGAAATCGCCGGGCACAGCGGTCATAAAGAGGTTCGTTAACGCGATATTCGACATAGACAAGGCAAAGGGCGGCACCATAACAGGGAAGCTGACCGAGAAGCAGAAGCCGCTGACCGAGTATTTCGAGGTGCACGAATTCGCCCGCTCCATATCACTGAAGGATTTTGTGAAGCTGGTCGACGGCAAGGTGCTGTCCAACGCGGACCTGGTGGAGTCAAAGAAAATCTACGGCTACACCCTCATAGACAGCATAAAGGTCATACTGGACATGCCGTTCTCCTATTTCCAGAACCTTTACGGCAACGTGAGCGAGCGCGTGTTCATCTTCACGGGCGTGAGCACTGGCCGCAGCCCCATGGTGGTGGTGCGTGTGAGCTCGTCCAAGCCCTCGGCCATCGTGCTCCACAACATAGACCCGGCCAAGGTCGACAAGCTCGCCATGAAGATATCGGAGCGAGAGCGCATCCCGCTCATCGTAAGCAACGCGTCCATAGACTCAATCAAGGAAGCGCTCAATAGGATCTGACTAGTTCTGAGCGCGCCTTACCATCAGGTAGTATAGTATAGCCCCGATAAAGCCGATAAAGAACACTACGACGAGCCAGATGATCTTGTCATTGTTTTTGAGGGTTGATGAAGTCGCTATGTCGATGATGGCGACAAGCCAGGACAGTGAAAAGATGAACCCTGCCAAGATGATAATTATCATGATTGCGACCCCGAGAAACGCAATGCACGTCCCGCATCCTGACGCCAGCAGGGGCAACAGCAGGTAGACAAGCGCCAGGATTAATGCCAGTATCATAAGGACAAGAGGGGCCAGGAGGCTCCATTTCAGGTATTTCTTATCCATAAATTCAATTGCATTGTCAGGTATTAAAAAATGTTGCGGGAAAACTTTTCCTATGCCAGAAAAAAAGACGAAGTTCATTGTGATTACCGGCTCCATAATGTCCGGGCTCGGAAAGGGGATAGTGACTTCTTCTATCGCGAAGCTGCTGCAGGCTAGGGGCTTCAACGTGGTGCCCATA
>CAZYGF010000191.1:0-1800 GCA_964647575.1 Microcaldota archaeon | reverse complement strand
AGAAGAGGATAGACATAGAAAAGCTGAACAAGGACCTCAACCAGCTCACGGTGAAGAAAGCCACCGCCATGACGCACTTCGACGACATCAAGGCGGAATCCGCCAACTACCAGGACGCGCAGATGCTCGACCTGAAGAAGGACGAGCTGAACAGGATGGTGAACGAGTCCGAGCGCATCCTGGCGGAGATGGGCAACGTCAACATGGCCGCCATAGAGATGTATGACAAGAAAAAGCAGGAGATAGAGGAGGCCGAGGAGAGGATAGCCAGGCTGGACATCGAGCGCCAGGCCATAATGTCCATGATAGCGGAGATAGAGGAGCACAAGAAGGAGGCGTTCTTCGAGACCTTCGAGGCGGTCAGCGACAACTTCAGCGGGATGTTCAGGCACATAAACATAGGGGAGGGGCACCTCTACCTTGACAAGCCCGCCACGCCCTTCGAAAGCGGCCTGTTCATAAAGATAAGGAGGAACAACCGCGAGTATTCGCTCGACGCCCTTTCCGGAGGCGAGAAGAGCCTGGTGGCCCTCATGTTCATATTCGCCCTGCAGTTCTTCAAGCCCGCGCCTTTCTACATACTCGACGAGGTTGATGCGGCGCTTGACAGGCCGAACAGCAGGAACCTGGCCGACCTCATAGCCAGGATGACCGGCGACAGCCAGTTCATCGTAGTGTCGCACAACGACACGCTGATGTCCAGCGCCGACTCGGTCATAGGGGTGGCCAAGGTCGGCGTGGTATCCAAGCTCGTGGGCGTCAAGCTCAAGCAGGTTGCGGCATAAAAGGTGATATGATGAAAAGAGCGTTGTTCATAGGAAGGTTCCAGCCGTTCCATCACGGGCATTTCTTCGCCCTGAAGAAGCTGCTGAAGAAGTTCGGCGAAGTGGTCGTGGTCATCGGCAGCTCCGAGGACTCGTTCAGCTCGGAGAACCCGTTCACCTGCGGCGAGCGCATAGAGATGATGCGGGCGTCGTTCAACAAGGGCGACCTGGCGCGCCTGGTATTCGTGCCGGTGCCGGACATCAACAATAACACCATCTGGGTGGACCACGTGCTCATGCACATACCCTCCGTCCACGAGGTGTATTCCAACAACCAGCTGGTGAAGATGCTCTTCTCGAAGCACGGCATACTGGTGAGGTCCATCGATTTCTTCGACCGCGGCACCAAGGAGGGCTCTTACATAAGGAACCTCATGGTCCAGGGAGACTCCTCCTGGAAGAAGCACATCCCGAAAAAGACGGTCGGGTACCTGAACTCCATAGAAGCCGAGAAGAGGATCAGGAAGATAGACCGGATGGGCTAGTGACCGAAAGCACGTTCGCCCCTATCGCAAGTATGGTGACGTTCAGCGGCACGGTGGCGTTGAGCTCCAGCGGGCCTGCGGCCTTTATCATGAATGCCACGTTGCCGAGCTCGTATCCTTCCGCAGACTGCGGCAGCACCAGCTTGTAGGTGTAGCTGACGGCCGGCGGGTAGTCAGCCCCGTCAGGCGCCGCAAGGGGCGGCGCACTCTGCCCGATGGCAGTAAGGGTGGATGGCGGGAAGGTGACATTGGTTTCGGCGAAATCGCCCCGCACGGCGGCGGAGTCAGCGAAATCCGGGGCCGTTTCCGCGCTGGCCTGGTCTATGAAGGTTATGTACGGGAGCTGCTTCTTCGCAAGCACGCCCGTGATGTTGAGCTGCGGCGACAGCATGATGGTGTTGACTTTTTTGTAATCGTAGGAATAGCCGTCCAGCCCGCCAAGGCTGATGCGGCTCCGGTCCTCCCACGGAATCGTGTAGACGAAAGTCATG
>CAZYGF010000190.1:0-1802 GCA_964647575.1 Microcaldota archaeon | reverse complement strand
GATGCGGCTCCTGTCCTCCCACGGAATCGCGTAGACGAAAGTCATGTTGGCGAGTTCCGCGACCGTGGCGTTGGCGGTGACGCTCCTGCGCTCCACCATCACGCGCGCCGAGTAGTAGTCGATGAGCATGCCCTCGCTCACCACCACGGCCATGGTGACGGGCACCTCGGTGCCCGCGTCAACAAACGGCTCGGTCTCCACCCTCACCACGCCCCGCGTGTTCAGGGTGCTGGCGTTGATGGAGCCGTTGTAGGTCGCCACCTCCAGGTCCGGCGGGATTGCGATGTTGGCGACCGCAGTGACAGGGGAGACGTTCATCTGCCGCAATGCCACTGCGAGCGGATAGACATCGTCCCGCGTCTCCGTTTCTACGAGTATGAGGCTGGCCTGCACCCGCACGTCCTTCACGCCGGGCATCCTCCTGAGCTGGTCGACAACGGCCTGGCTGGTGTTGGCGGGGATGCCAAGCACGGGGTCGTAGGTGCGTATGCTGCCGTTGAATGCGGTGCTGCCGGTGACGTTCTTGGCGCCGGGGGCCGCGGAGCCGCCGAGGTTAAGGGTGTAGCTGCCGCCGAAGAAGAATAGCTCGGTTATGAACCCTGCGACCAGGGCTACGACTATGATGGTAATGACTATGCTCTTTTTTTCCATAGAATTCGAATGATAATTGGAAAGTTAGGATTAAAAATGAGGGCGGTGGTTGGTTTTCCGATGTGCAACGTCTGCGACAGGGCGGAGGCGCCAGGATATGAAACGCTGGTCGCGAAGATGCTGGAGGAGGACAAGGCCCGCCTCGCCTACAGCCGGGTGATGGCAGCGCAGTTCCCGTCCATAGCGAAAAGCGCCTATTCGTCCATAAACTGGCCGGTGAAGCTCGTCTATCCGATGTTCGAGGCGCGCGCCGCCTATGCAGTGCCGAACAACTACTTCCAGAACCTGACCATGGACGATGAACGGCTGGGCAACGCCTTCGCCCACGGGGCGATGCGCTCGCTGTTCTTCGCCGGCGACAGGCTCATGCTGTTCTCCAAGGCCGTGAGCTTCAGGGACGCGGACGAGTTCTTCACGTCATTCATCCTCCTCCACCTCGAGAGGGACGAGTACGAATCCAGGGTGGGCGAGGGCGAGATAAGGATAACGGCGCAGGTGGACAAGCCCATGCTCAACCTCATCACGGGCAGGGCCGAGAGGAAGAAAATCGCTTTTTCGTTCGTGCACCAGAAGGTCTCCGGCAGGCTGGTGTCCAAGGAGCAGGTGACCACGTCGGCGAGGTTCAGGGAGGTCTACGGGAAATACGGCAGCGTAGATCTGAAGGCCGGCTCCATGGACATGGAGGGATATGCGATAACCGTGCCGCACTTCGCCCCGCACCCCTACCTGCTGCAGCTGCACGAATGGTTCGGCTACGAATCCAACCGCCAGTTCCAGGAGCACGTGGAGGACTACTTCCGCGTCCATCTCGCCTAGCTGCGGAAGAACGAATACCCGAGCATCTTGTAGGCCAGCTTCGCGGCGAAGAATTCCGACTGGACCGTGCCGGGTATGGGCATGAGCTCCATGACGTCGAAGCCCACAACCCTCTTTTTCATGGACACCGACCTCAGGAGCCCGAGTGCCTGCAGCCACCCCAGGCCGCCTGGCTCCGGGGTTCCCACGCCAGGGCATTCCGACGGGTCGAAGCCGTCCAGGTCAATGGTGACGTAAACTGTGCCGGTCAGGTGCGACAGGACCTCCGCTTCGCTGAAACCGGCGCCCCAGTGGATGCGGTCGTCCAGCTTCTCCTTCGTGATGTAATCCATCTC
>CAZYGF010000189.1:0-1843 GCA_964647575.1 Microcaldota archaeon | reverse complement strand
GTAAGCCCGATTATCATAAGAATCCCCTGCCTTATGCGGATTGGGCTTGTCGTTATTATAATTGTTGTCTTTGCCCGGCCTTCACATCACATTTTAAGACATTCGGACTAACATATAACCATGAGTCCTCCTGCTGCTAAACTGCGGCAAAGAGTCGTAGTAGAAGTCTGCCACAAGGATCGGCCATTCTGCCCCTTCGCGAAGCTGACCCCGCTCCCAGATGGCATAAAATACGAGCGCATTCATGTCGGCCCCCTCCAGATCTCCGGCATGGGCAGCACAGGCGACGGTGATTCCTTCGGCAGCGGGAGAATCTTCCAATTCCCCCTTGTATCCCTGGGCCGTCATTCAGTGGATGAGCTTTACTTTTCCGAGGTCCCTACCAACCCCTTCCTTGACTCATCCCTTTTCTCGCTGCTGGTGAGCGAGGCGCACCGCGTCCTCGACCCGTCCGGCACCCTCGTCCTGTTCAATGGCTATTTCAATTCCCCCTCTAAAATAATCATTGATTTTAGCGTCGGCTGCGCCGGCCTTCCAAAGGTCCAGCGGTCTAAAGGCGCGCCTAAGGAGCTATTGATCTCTGAAATCGCGACAGCAGGCAATTTTATCGACATGGTCAAGCGCCTGAACAAACACTTCCGGCCGCTCACCCTCGAGGAACACACGAAGTTCCTCGTAGAAAGGAACCTCGGCCATGCGACCGAGCTCCAGCCAGGCGACCACATATCCGTGCTGGCAGCGAAACACTAGAAAGAGCGGACCAGCGCGCGCCTTATCTCGGCGAACAGCGCCTTCTCGTCCTCGCTGAGCATGTGCAGCTGCCCGTCCCATTTCTTCAATTCGTCGACAATCATATACGTGTAGAGCAGCTCGCCCCCGGTTACGTTCTTGCCGATGGATATCCCGTCGCAGGATATGGCCAGCTGGTCGCCTGATGACGCCTCTGTGACCTTTTCCTTATCCTTCTGGATCTCCCTTATCTCGCCCACGACCTCGCCGGCCTTGTTCATCAGCCTGTAGCCGCTCTTTATCCTGCCCGCGAGCACGTCCACCCCAAAGACCGCCGGCTTGGACGCGCGGAACACGTATCCGTCCAGCACCTTTATCTTGCCTGGCCATGTGAGCTTTTCCAGGCTCTCCTTCTTCATCCTCTCCCTGCTCTCCTCCACCCAATCCTTGTAGTTGTCTATGAGCCTGTAGACTATGTCGCTGGTGATTATTGGAATCCTGCCGTTCTTGCTCTCTTCCGTGGCTTCGTCCAGGGTGCTTACATTGAAGCCCAGGACGACGCCCAGGAAGGGATCCTGCTGGGCCACCACGCCGGCGGCTATGACCTCCTTGCGCGTGATGTGGCCCACTGAAGCCTCACGGACGGGGATGTTCTCGTTCGCCAGGAGCTTCAGCAGCGCCTCCACAGAGCCCAGGCTGTCGGCCTTGAGCACCACCCCAGTCTCTCCCTTCTTCTCGAATATTATGTCCCTGAACTGCGCTTCTATGGCCGCGCTGTCGCGCTCGAAATCGCCGACGACCTCGAGCGGCGAGCCAGGTATGGCCCCTTCCAGGCCTGGCGCATAGATTTTCACGCCAGCGGCAGCGACCACCGAATCCACGTTCAGGTATTTCTCGCCGCCGCCGAGGTTGGGCAGCAGTAGCCCCCTGACCTTGGTCTTCTTCACGCCGTCGGCGGTCATATAGGCGATGTCGTCGTTCTTCCTGAGTATGCCGTCGTAGAGTATGACATCCAGCGTCGTCCCAAGGCCCTTCTCCTCCTTGACCTCCATGATGCTCCCCTTGCCCCTGCCATTCTCGTCTATCTCAAGGCTCTCGCCCAGGAACCTCTGGC
>CAZYGF010000188.1:0-1887 GCA_964647575.1 Microcaldota archaeon | reverse complement strand
CCCGGTAGCCCTCGATTATCAGCGACGCACGCCTTATCCTGCTGTCAAGGCCTGCGGATTCCTTGGTCCCCATCACCCGCTCCACGTAGAGGCCGAAATCGGCGAGGGTGCGTGCCCCGTCGTTAGCCATGGCCCGCATCACCTCTATCACGACCATGCGGCCCTTCTCGTCGCTGCCCCACACACTCAGTGCGAGCGCGACCTGGTTTATGAAATGGGCCTTGTCCGTCTCAGACATGTCCCTCCAGGTGATGAGTATCTTCTCCTTTATCCTGTCCTCGAGAACATCGAGCGGAATCATGCTATCCTCCCCGCCTCTAACCACGCCCTGACATTAAACGCCCTCGGGTTTGAGGCCAGCTCGAGCTTCTCTGCCAGCTTGAGCGCGGCCACGACCGCAGGCCTGGTCATCTCCTGCTCCTTGGTGGGCACGGCCATTACCACGGCGGATTTCTTCCCGGTAGGTGTCGGCCTCATCTCCCGCATGCGCTCCTCGCGCGCCGCCTGCCCCCGCTCCTCGAATTCCCTGACGGTCGCGGGAGAGAATGTCTTTGCCTTGAGGGCCTGGTCAAGCATCTGGTTAATCTGTTGTATCAGGTCGCTGGGTTTCTTTTTCTGGACTTCGGCAGCCGCGCTTGTTGACATGCTTATGCTATCTGCGCGATGTTTTATAATCATTTCACAGTCCGCATCATAAAAACGAGTCAAGGCTTTTCTGCTTGCCGCCGAACTTCATGCTGTATTCGTCGTAGCCCAGCTCCTTCATTATCTTCATCACGGACGGCAGCACCTGGTTGTTTATGTAATATTCCGGGTCGTAGTCCGTCGCCAGCTCGAGCGGGACTGCCTTCTCCGATATGCTCTTCCCGGTCTTCCCCACCACGTAGGATATCATGCTGCCCCGCTCCACAGGCACCCCTGCCTTCTTGAGCTTCATGGCCGCTGAGAGCTCCGGGCTCGCGACCTCGTAGCTCCCCGGGTCCTTGGTTATCTGGGTGCTTATGGCCAGGTCCTCGAGGCGCACCTTGCCCCCCTTCAGCCGCTCCACGGTGTCGCGTATTATCCTCACCGCCTTCTCCTTGCTTCCCTCCTTGAGTATGGCCTCGAGCACCTGCAACTGCGTATCCTTGGCTATCCTGGACCAGTCCCGGCGGACAAGCTCGAAGCCGCGTATCTTTATCCTGCCGTCCTCGCCCATGAGCGCATATTTCTTCTTCGCGCCGCGCTCCTCAGCGCCCTTCTTGCTTACGAACACGCCGCGGGTGTAGAATCCCTCGAGTTCCAGTTCCATCTTGGGCGGCAGCGCCGCGTTCACGTTTTTCATGAATTCCAGCACGTCCTTCCTATCCTTGTATATCAGAAAGACCGAGTCCGTATCTGCGTAGAGCACCTGGAACCTGGCTTTCTCCGCCATCTCCATCGTTTCCATGATGTGCTTCCTGCCCCAGGCGGTGACGCTCTCGGCGCAGGGCCGTGAATACCACCGCGAACGCGCGTATCCCATGTAGCCGTAGAAGCTGTTCGCCAGGATTTTCAGCGCCTGCGACCGCGCCCCCACGCGCACGTAGGCATCGCCGGCCTTGTCGAGCTTTTTGAGCTCGTTCTTGAGCCCCATCCTCATGTCTATGAGCTGGTCAAGCACTGTTGGTATGAGGCCAGGCTCTTTTTTGGAGAATCTGGCGCCGGTCGGTGACACGAACGCGTCGTTGTCGCCGTGGTGCTGCGCGTCCTTCTTCTCATCCAGCAGCGTGCCGGGGTCGATGTTGTATGAGACTATGATGGAGGGGTACAGGCCGCGGAAGTCCAGCACGGCCACGTTCTCATATATCCCAGGCTCAGGCAGCTTGACGAACGCCCCCTGTATGGGCGCGTTCACCCTGTCGTTTA
>CAZYGF010000187.1:0-1895 GCA_964647575.1 Microcaldota archaeon | reverse complement strand
AGGAATGCCATCTCGCTTGCGCAGGCAAGGGAGGAGTTCGCCTCCCTGGAGGAAAACCTGAGCAGGATGGAGGAATCGCTCGACGCGGACGTCCAGTGGTTCAGGGACAACTCGCGGCTGCCTGCTTCAGTATCCTATTTCGCCCCGTACGTGATGGACAAGTGCGTGGATGGCGGCACCCTCAACATGGGGTGCGTAGCGCTGTTCATGGAGAAGCGCGTGGGCTTCATGTACATAGACGAGCCGAACGACCGGCTCTACACCATAGACGAGATGGTGGCGCGTGGAGGGGGCGACTGCGAGGACTATTCGCTCTTCGTGAAGGCGCTCCTCAACAGCCTGGACGGCGCGGGCCTCAGGCTCCTCGGCTGGAAGCAGGGCAGCGGCCAGTTCGTGGCCTACCGGAGCGACAGCGGCACCTACTGGTACTACCCGGGCGAGGGCTTTTACCTCGGCACGCTGGATGAGGCCAGCCCGTCTGCCATCTGCTACCTCACTGACCTGAGCGGCTCTGCGCCCATAGGCCACTGCATAGTAGCGCTTGCCGACGGGGAGATAAAGTCGGTGGCGGACCTGTCGAGCCTGTACGGCGCGGTGGCATTCGAGCCGCAGGATGGCGCCTACCTGGGATACATAGGCAGCGGCGGCCGGTACCACCTTTGCATGGACGGGGAGGTAACGTGCGGCGGGACGCCCGGCGAGATATTCATCGTGATGGCCAACGACGACCTTTACGAGTTCAAGGACGGGCGGTGGGAAAGCTTCGGCACCTACCGGGCCCAGGCCGAAGCCCTGCGGGAGCGGCTCGCTGCACGCCGCGTATGAATATCCTTTATATTCCCCTTCAGCCATAGCATATCCATGGACCTTGAGGGACGGGCGGGGCTTCTCAAAAGAATCAGGGTAAGCCAGCTCGAGCCTGAGCTCCGCAGGGAGGTCCTCGAATTCGCAGGCGAGATGGGATACGAAGGCACGGTGAATGCGTCCAGTCGCCTGCACATCCTGCTTGACATCTACAACGCCGAGAAGGCGAAGGAGAAGAGGAGCAAGCGGATGCTCCGCAAGGCGGAAAACCTGATCATGAAGCTGGCCGGGCTCCACTATGGCACGGCGGTCATGGAGGCGCGCAGGCCGGCGGCCCAGAAGAAGGAGCGGCCGTTCGGGAAAGCCCCGGAAGCCATGGAGCTCTTCATAAGCGCGAGGATGAAGGCGCTCTTCGAATCCATAGGCATCAGGGACGAGCGGGTGATGGCGCAGGCGATCGGCCTGCTGGGCGAGAAAAATGCAGAGGAACGGGTCGTGCTCATACTCGCGAGCAACATCGGCCAGGAACTCGCGAAGAAGATTTTCCCGATGCAACCGAAGATGCTCCTAGAGCCCGACGACAGGTTCATAAGAATCATCGGCGAGCTGGAAACGAAGAAGGACATCGTGGACAGGTGGGGAAAGGCCAGGGAGATTGGGCCTGGCAGGCTGCCTTACGACCTGGCACCGCAGATCCTCCTGATGGACTATCCCGGCTTCAGCCAGGCGCTGGGGCTGCTTGCCAAGAGTAAAGAGGAAACGCCCGGTGCATCCACCGGCAAGAAGGAGGAGCTGAAGTACCGACCGGTGCCCATGAGGTTCAGGGACATGCTCAGGGTGCTCGAGGAGTTCGGCTATCACGTCAAAAGCACGAAGAACGAAACCATCCTGGAGCGGGCAGACGGCAGGATACTAGTGATGTCCGGCGAGCACATTGGTGAAATGAGCGTGCCGGTGGTAAGGGCGATCATACGGGAGATTGGAACGACCCCTGAAAGATTCGAGGGAGCAAGGCAGAAGGTGCTATGATGGACGACACGGTAACAATCCTGGGCTTCAGGTTCAGAATCGAGAGGGACGGCAGGCACTTT
>CAZYGF010000186.1:0-1909 GCA_964647575.1 Microcaldota archaeon | reverse complement strand
CTTTTCGAGAAAATGAAGTTGGTCAGCTCCTCGGCATTCCACAGGTTGCGCGTCAGCGTCTCGTTCCTGTCCTGGAAGGAGCGCAATTCGTCGCTGTCGTGGCGCGGGAGGTAGATTGACTCGTTCGAGGGCACGCCGCGCGACGCTATCTGCCTGCCGGCCTGGCCTCCTGCCTTTTCCGTTTCATCCGGCTGGTCTGCCATGGCTGTAGTTAGCAGCCAAAAAATATAAGGTTTACCGTTACCGTCAACCAGACGGCGGCCACTGGCCGAAGATGCCGCCGAAGCCAGCCTCGGCGCTCTCCTCCTCTGCCTGTATCTTCTCTATGACGCGCTTCTCGACGTCTTCCTTGCAGCGCTGGGCTACGCCCTTCAGCTTCTCGCCGGCCTTTTTCAGGAACTCTTCCGACGCCGAGAAGTAGATGTACAGCCTCGCCCTGTCCTCGTTCAGCACCCCGCCGTCCTTGACCTTGTAGCCGGTGCGCGCGAAGCTGTCCGTCGCGTACGGGTCCGCCTCGAGTATCTTCATGACCTCCGCCTTCTTCGCCAGCTCGCACTCGTATGCGCGGTACATCAGTCTTCCTCCGTTTCCATCCTTATCCCGCTTTCGAGCATGACGAGCATGGCGCCGTACACCACCGGGTAGGCGAAGAACAGCGTCGCGAGCTGGATGAACGGCACGAAGCTGAGCAGCCACACCAGCGCGAACAGGGCGTAGAGGCATATGAAGAAGATGTGCCTGTTGCGCAGCAGCCTGACCGTGTTCCGCAGGGAGGGCAGCATGCCTGTGCCGTAGGCCCCCGCGGACAGGAATGCCGGCGTGAATACCATGTGGATCACGAAGGTCATGAACAGCGCGTAGGCTGCGAGCAGCGCGTCCATGTAGGCAACCCCCTGCAGGGCGTAGATGTAGGCGGCTATGAAAGGCCCGACCAGCAGCAGCCAGAGCAGGTCGCGGACCAGCATCAGCGCGAACATGACCGGGGCCCTGCCGAGCGCATAGGAATAGAACGCCACCAGGCTCGTCTTCTCCTTGCCCATGGCCCTGCGGTAGGCTATGGACAGCGCGCCGTTCAGGCCGTTGGCGAAGAACAGGAATATTATCACCACGAACGTGGAGACTATGATGGTGGATATGGAACTGAAGCTCACGGTCTTGTTGAACACCGACGCGAAAAGGAAGTAGAGGATGAAGATGCCGACGCATGCGAGCGTGAACAGCAGGAGCATGAACAGGTAGATGATGGAGCACCATGCGAAATTGAACGGCTTCCTGGAATAAGCACTGAACGCTCTGGAGAGGCTGGCAATCATATCGTATCTATCAAAACGAAAACATTTAAATCAGACTCCCGCCTGTTACTGGTTATGAGCGTTCCACGCTGCATGAGCACACAGCATCCGGACAACGTGACGACGCCGTTCTTCTCGGACTCGGAGATACTCGCAGGCGAGGCCGAGGTGAAGGAGGCGTTCTTCGTCTTCTCCCAGCTCGGCTGCCGGGAGCAGATGTGGGACAGCGAAGGCAAGGAGGCGGACAACCAGGTGGTGGAGAAGCTGCTCTTGCGCTACCTGGACTTCTTCAGCAAGGAAAGGCTGGGGAGGGACTTCCGCCTGACCTACCGCGTTCCCAACCCTTCCGTGGAGAAGGGGCAGGGCAAGATACTGCTGGAGACGCTGCACAGCATCCCGCGCGCCTATGACGTGGCCAAGGCAGCGGGCATAGACACCCCGCCCATATTCGAGGTAATCCTGCCCATGACGACCTCGCACCTGGAGCTCGAACGGGTGCGCAACTACTACGAGCAGGTCATCATCGGCCAGAAGGAGACGCGGCTCGGCGCCGAGAGGATATGCGTCAAGGACTGGGTGGGCGACTTCCAGCCCGAGCGCATCAACGTAATCCCGCT
>CAZYGF010000185.1:0-1937 GCA_964647575.1 Microcaldota archaeon | reverse complement strand
GCTTCGATTACGGCGATCGTGCGAAACTCTACGACGTAAACGTCCATTACAACGACCGCCAGCACGTAGTCTACACCTTCTGCGACCTGCTCTCCCCGCTGGGCATCACCGCCCTGCCGAAAGAGCTCGTCCGGCTGAGATACGGCGAAGAGGCGCGGAAAGCCGCGGAATTGCGCTTCGAGGCCAACAACATCAGGCCCAGGACCGGCAAGCCGATCGTCGGCATCCACGCGTTCTGCGGCCCGACCGCGCCATGGCGCGCATGGCCGAAGGAGCGTTTCGCGGAGCTCATAGACCGGATAACCGCGAGATATGACTGCACGGTCATACTCACCGGCTCGGGCGCTGAGGCGGCGGGGAATGAGGAAATAATATCCATGCTTAAAAGGAAGAGCGAGGTCTACAGCTTCCCTGACCTTTCGTCCTCCACCCTCTTCTACCTAGTCAGCCAGTACGACCTCATGGTCTCGAACGACACCGGCCCGATGCACATCGCCGCTGCCCAGGGCGTGCCGGCAATCGGCCTTTTCGGACCGAACACGCCCGAGCGCTTCGGGCCGTTCCCGCCAGAGAAGAACGCGGCCGTCTACCATCAGGCGCCCGGCCATCCGGTGATAAACGTCCATCTCAACGAGTTCAACCCCTGCGACGGCGAGTGCATGAAGCTGATAACCGTTGACGAGGTCTTCGCCGCAGCTGACGCCATCCTCGGGCGGAAAAAGGCACACTGAGACGCTCCCCATGCCAAAAATCGCATTTCGCGTAGGCTCAGACCCAAAATCGGGTTCCTGGCAGCTCCGGCGCTGCCTTGCGCTCGCGTCAGGCCTGCGGGAGAGCGACCCGTCCTGCGAAATAACGTTCCTGTCACATGCCCGCGACGCCCCGGCCATAGCGCGCAACGGCTTCGGCCATGCCCCCCTGGGCGAGCTCACGCTGCCCTCCTGGGACCTGGAGGCGACCGCGGAAAAGGTGGATGAGCTCGGCATCGGCATGCTCGTGGTCGACAGGCCTGCGGTTGACGAGGATTTCCTCAGGTCGCTCAGCGGGAAGGTGGGGACGCTGGCGGTTTTCGGCGACTCGGTGCGCCTCAAGTCCTATGCGGCCCATGCGGTCATCGACCCGAATATCCATGCGCACCTCGTCGATTATCCATGCGATGAGGAAACGTCCCTGCTGCTGGGCACTGAGTTCGCACTGCTCCCGCCTGAGTTCGACCAGTTCCAGGACGTCCGCTGCGCCAACCCGGAGCAGGCGAAGCGCGTGCTTGCCTATTTCAGCGGGCCTGACCATGCCCTCCTGGCTGTGCGGCTGCTCAAGCAGGTCCGCGGGCAATTCTCAGCCACTGTGCTTGTGGGTGCCGGAGGGGAGGAGCTGGCCAGGGAGATAGGCATCGACCCCAGGTTCATGGTGATGCGCAACGATGGCAACATCGCCAAACGCCTTGCAGCCTGCGACTTCGCTATCACCGGCCCGGAGACGCTCTGCGAGCCCGCGCTTTTCTCGCTGCCCACTGCGCTCATCGGCGTGTCGGAGGTCTCGGACTACGCAGCCAAGAACGGCCTCGCGCTTTCTCTGGGCTCCGCTGACAGCCTGGATGTGCAGAGCGCCAAATCCCTCCAGGCGCTGCTTTCGGACAAGGCTGCCCGCGACCGCATGTCCGCAAGGCTGGGCGAGCTGGTCGACGGCCTGGGCCGCTTCAGGCTGGCGGACGAGCTGCTGAAGCTCCACCGCGGCGAGAAGCAGGGATGCGCACCGGCGTCCGGAAGCCCGGATGACGAGGGCGAAAACCAAGCAATTTAATTATACCCATATAAAGTTGGTTGAATTCTCGTAAACTACCCATGCCTAAATGCATGGACTTTCGGTAGGTTGATTTGATTGGACAACACCGTTGAACAAACCAACTTCATTCCGACGCAGAAGCCCGTTTACAGGGG
>CAZYGF010000184.1:0-1939 GCA_964647575.1 Microcaldota archaeon | reverse complement strand
ATGAACGACTTCAAGGAAGGCAGGGTAAATGTGCTGGTCGCCACCAACGTGGCCTCGAGAGGGCTTCACGTCGAGAACCTCGGGCTCATAGTCAACTACGACCGGGCGCAGAGCGAGGAGATACACCTCCACCGCGTCGGGCGCACCGGGCGCATGGGCGCAGAAGGCAAGGCGATAAACTTCGTGATCAGGAAGGAGTCGCGCGAGGAGCGCATGAGCGCTGACCACCCTGATTTCGCATGGATGAAGGGCGGGCTGGAATCCTACAGGAGCGGCGGGGGCGAGCGCAGGCCGTTCCGCCGCGGGCCGCCGCACGGAAGGCCGCGGTTCGGAGGCGAGGAGCGGGGCGGATATGGGGCTCCGCACGGCAGGCCGCGCGAAGGGCATGGAAGGCCGCATGAAGGAAGGCAGGGCACGCCGCATCACGCTCACGGAGAACACGCTCACCATCCGGGCGGGCCGCATGCGCACCCACAGGGCAGCCACCAGCACGCCGCAGGGCACGAATCGCACCAGGGCGAACACCGGCCCAACCGCAGGCCGCACCACAGGGACTAATCGCACGCCAAGGTTCGCTGATTCAAATCCTGATGTGTCAAAAGACCTATTTTTAAGCATATTTCCGCATATAGCCCTGTATCGGAGAAGGGCTCATGAGCGAAGATGAAAAAAACCAGGCCGGCAATGCGCCGAGCATCGATGAATTGCGGGTTCTCGCGGAGCATGGCGACAATGAGCGGGCCAGGGAAGCCGCATACATGCAGCTAATCGAGCGGTATGCCGAAAAAGGGGACTACATCTCCCTTTGCATCCTGGAACATAGGAGCGGTTTGCCCAAAGCCGCGAAGAATGCAGCCGGCGCCGCCATAGAACGGGCAGCCATGAAGGCAGTCGAATCATGCGCAGGCTCGCTTGAGGAGCACAGTACACTCATCTCCCTGATAAAATACCAATTCGCACCTCCAACCGCGAAAAACGCAGCGGTCGCGAGGGTAGTCGAATTAAGTATCCGGAGCAGCCGTTGGAGTACACTTTACAGCCTGGCGGAAAACGGGGAAGTGCAAGAGGTGAAGGACCACGCGGCCATGATGATGGCCGAGCACCTTGTGAAAACCGGCCAGTATGACTCGCTTCTCAACTGCGCGAAAAGCGGGCCCGAGTCCCTGCAAAAGGCCGCCAGGTTCCAGCTCTCGCAGATCGCAGGCACGCTGGCAGCCAGATACAACTCGCTTGCCGGCGATGGCACGCTGTCAGCGGGCACAGTAAGGCCGCCGGCAGGGTCGCAGAGGCAGCGCGGGCCGAAAAAACTACCGGCATAAAATCCATCTTGCGGTATTTCGCAGGGCCGCCTACTTTATCTTGAGAATCGCTTTCAGCTTTTCCACGTCGAAGCCGGTCACTATCTTGCCGTCTATGTCTATGACGGGTATGCCGGCCTGGCCGCTCTTCTTCATGGCTTCTTCTCCGTAATTGCCCTTCTCCACGTCCCGCATCTCGAATTCGATTTTGTTCTGCTTGAGGAAATCCATGGCCCGGTGGCACCACGGGCACCAGTCGGCAGAATACACGATTACCTTCTTTGCCATGCAGCCCTAACTCAGCGAATGATTAAAATCATAGAGGTTTTACGGCATCTGCCGGCATGCCGGCGCGGCTTGCTTGAATATGAGGATTAACAGCAAAATGGCTAAATCCGGTCTGTTAACCACAAAATAAGCCAAAATACGTGGATTATACCCTCGCCTGTAGCACAAACGGGTGTAAAAAACTGAAAACTGTTCCTTTCCCGATAAATTATCTGGATATTGTGTATTGTAACAGTAATTATATAAATTTAATGTGGATTAACACACTTTATTTTAGAAAAAATATAAATATAACCTGCTACTAGTATATACAGAGATGAAAAAGGGAGGTGGTCCGGTGAACATGGTTCGCC
>CAZYGF010000183.1:0-1954 GCA_964647575.1 Microcaldota archaeon | reverse complement strand
GCGGTTTTGGTGATTCTCTTCGGATGCCTGCAGCCTGAGCAGCCCCAGCAGAACGCCACGAACCAGACGCAGCAGAACCAGACGAACGCGACGAACCAGAGCGTCGGCATAATAGTCGGGCCGCAGAAGAACCAGACTACAGGCGAGAACGTCACCCAGCCTGTGCTGCCGTCGAACCAGACAGGGCCGGAATTAGAGAACGACACCAACGCCAGCCTGGGCATCTACTTCATAGACGTCGGCTCAGCCGGCCTGCACGGCAACGCCGTCCTTGTGAAGAAAAGCGACATGGACGTGCTCATAGACGCAGGGCCGGCCCAGAACGCCAACATGGTGGTGGATTTCCTGGATTCGAGGGGCGTGGACGACATAGACCTTCTCATCTCGACGAACGCCGACCCGCGCAACTACGGCGGCATGAACACGGTCGCGGACAACTTCAGGGTCGAGGGCTTCTGGTGGAACGGCGCCCCTGTGAATGACGCGGGGTATAACGCGCTGGTGGCGCGCATGGCCGATGCGCCCGAAGGCGCCATGGCGGTGGAGCGGGGGGCGTCCGCCACGCTCAACGGCGTGAAGTTCGAGGTGCTCAGCCCGCCGAAGATGAGGTTCGGCGACATGAACAACGATGCCATAGTCCTGAGGGTAACAGACCGGAGCTTCTCCATGCTGCTGACGTCAGGCATCCAGACCGGCGCCCAGCAGAAGCTCATAAGCGAGCAGGGGGACAAGATAAAGGCGCAGGTGCTGCAGGCGCCCTATTACGGCGTCGGCGCAGGGACCGGCCAGATAGGCATATTCCTCGTCAACGCGAGACCCAGCGTGGTCGTGATAACCGGCAGCGCTGACGAATCGGCAGCCAACGGCGGCTCGCGTGACCCCTTCCGGGCGCTCATGGGTCAGTACAACATGAGCTGGTATGAGAGCTACGTCAGCGGCACGCTGAGGATCATGGCCAACGGGACCGCTTACACCGTCCAGCTCGCCAACGGCACGGCCATAGCGCCGACCAGGGGGACGGTGCAGGCACCCGGGTCCGGGCCGGCGCCCGGCACGGGAGCAGGCGCCGGCAGTTCCGGGGATTAATTTAAATTGGTTTCTCATGAACATCTTTACCCTACTGCTAATGGGCCTGTAGCTCAGCTTGGTAGAGCAACGGACTCTTAATCCGTGTGTCGAGAGTTCAAATCTCTCCAGGCCCGTTTTCCATTGGTAGAGGCGTCCGCGGGGAACATCATTCACAACGGGCCGATTTGGCCCGGAGGCCAAACCGAGGCCCGCTATTACTTCTAATCCTTTACGTAAGTCGCACGCCTTCCTTCAATGACGTAATGGCCTTTGGAGAACGAGTCGACTACTTTCGCGTAGGCGCTGTGCTCCACCTTCAGGATTTTGGCAGCGGTTTCCTCAGCGCTCCTGCAGTCCGAGATGTCAACTGCCTCCTGGCAGAGGATGGGGCCTGCGTCCAGCGTCTCGTCCACGAGGTGGATTGTGACGCCGGATACCTTCACGCCGTAGTCGAACGCGTCCTTCTGGGCTGTGGCGCCCGGGAACGCGGGGAGCAGCGCGGGGTGGATGTTGATTATGCGGTTCTTGTACGCTTCGAGCAGCTTCTTTCCCTTCAGGATGAGCATGTAGCCTGCGAGCACGACGACTTTCGCCCCGTAGCGCTGAAGGATGGCAAGGATGGCGTCGTCCATCTCGTCCCTGGTCTTGAACTTATTCCGCTCTACGATTTCCACCGGGATTTTGTTGTCTTTGGCTATCTGGATGGCCGGGGCGTCCGGGTTGTTTGTTATGAGCACCTTTATCCCAGCGTCGCACCTGCCTGCCTTTATGGCATCGGCAATCGCCTTGAAGTTGCTGCCCCTTCCCGAGGCGAGGACGGCTACCGGCACGGTCATATCATAAAGGGGGGAACAAACTCTTTTAATCCTCATGTGCGATTAGGAAT
>CAZYGF010000182.1:0-1991 GCA_964647575.1 Microcaldota archaeon | reverse complement strand
TGCACGTCTCCCAGATAGGCAAGGAGAAGTACTACTACGACAAGAAGTCCAAGACGCTCTCCTCAAGGGAGGCCGGCAGGAGCGTGAAGAAGGGCGACGAGGTGCTGGTCAAGGTATCCACGGTCAGCCTGAAATCCACGTCGTCCGACACGAAGATAGGCCTTACCATGAGGCCTGACGGGCTGGGCAAGCCTGAATGGTTCAAGCCCAAGAAGGCTCCGGCCAAGGCCGAGAAGAAGGAGAAAAAGGGTGAGGAGAAATGAGGGCCTGCAAGAACTGCCGCTACATAATCTATACCAATGACAAGGCCTGCCCGAAGTGCGGGGGCGAGCTTTCGGAGAAATTCTCGGGCATGGTCATCGTGCTCGACCCTGAGCGCTCCGAGATAGCCAAGGTCGTCGAAGTTAATGCCGTAGGCAGCTACGCCATAAAGGTCAAGTGAACGGTGGTTTGTTTGATTGAAGCGTCAAAGCGCAGCGAGCTCGTCTCATACCCGATAAGGGACATAGTGCAGGAAGCGAAGAAGCTCGAGAAGCAGGGCATCCAGATGATCTGGCTCAACATAGGAGACCCTGCGCCGTTCGGCTTCAGGCCGCCGCAGCACGTGCTTGACGCGGCCGCTGACGCATTGAAGCAGAACTACTCGGGTTATGCGCCGTCGGACGGGGACCCTGAGCTCAAACGGACGGTCGCGGAGTACGAGAAGGTGGCTGCCGACGACGTGTTCATAACCGCGGGCCTGAGCGAGGGCATAGACTTCCTTTTCCAGGCATTGGTCGACCCGGGCAGGAACATCATACTGCCCACGCCGACCTACCCGCTCTATCTCACCAAGGAGCGCATAAGCTACGGCACGGTGGAATTCTACGATTCGGACGGGCATTTCGAGCCTGATCTGGACAGCATGAGGAAGAACATAAACAGCTATACCAAGGCCATACTGGTAATCAACCCCAACAACCCCACTGGCGCCGTATATTCGCGCAAGACGCTGCAGGGGATTATCGACATCGCAGGCGAGTTCAAGCTCCCCATAATATCAGACGACGTCTACGACCAGATGGTGTTCGACGGCGAGATGGCGCACATGCGCGACATCTGCAAGGACGTGCCGGTCGTCTGCGGCAACAGCCTGTCGAAGAACTACATCTATCCCGGCGCGCGCGCCGGCTACCTGGCCTTCCACGGCCAGGGCTGGGACAAGGTCAAGGACAGCATGCAGAGGCTGTGCAACCAGCGGCTCTCTGTCAACTGGGAGATGCAGCGCGCCTACATCGCCGCGATAAAGGGCCCGCATGACCACATAAAGAAATTCAATGCAGAGCTCAGGAAACGCCGCGACGTGGTCATGAAGCGCGTCAACGAGATAGAGGGCCTCAGCACCTCATCGCCGAAGGGCGCATTCTATGCGTTCATCAACGTCGAAGGACCGTGGAAGGACGATAAGGAGTTCGTGCATGGGCTTCTCAGGCATGGCGTGGTCACCGTGCCGGGCTCCGGCTTCGCGCCCAAGATGCAGGGCAAGGCGTTCCGCATGGTATTCCTGCCAAAGCCCGAGCAATTAGACGAGGCGTTCAACCGCATCGGCAAGTTCATGAAGACGAAATAGCAGGCCGGCATATGGCTACAAATAGCAAAGAATTCATTTTTGTAGCCATATAAGCTACTTTTTGCCTTTCTTCTCGCCGAATATGGATACGAATCTTCCTTCCCTGGTGATCTTCATCGACTCATCCGGAGATAATACTCCTCCGTTCATGCAGACATAAACTCCAGGTGGCAAATCTCCGGCTTTGGCGATGGAATAACCGAGGTGGAATGGTCCGTCCGAAGGGCTGAACCCCACGATGGGAATGAACGAGCCGGTGAGGATTATGACCTGGTCCTTCCTTCCAAGATTCGCTTTCAGGTATCTTGCAGTGTCCGCCATGGTATATGTTCCGTGGGTGATGATTATTTTTTTATGCGGGCTTTTTTCCACGGCCAGGAGG
>CAZYGF010000181.1:0-2010 GCA_964647575.1 Microcaldota archaeon | reverse complement strand
TATCCGCACTCTCACTCTTGACAAGGTCTTTCTCAAAATGTTTAAAAAGGTTGTGCCCAGATATAAACTGCAGTTTATAAATTACTGTTTTAACTAAGACAATAAGCGTAGTGAAGACACGGGGATTGACGTATTACGGCAGTTATCGTTCATTTTATATCTACCTTCATGCCGTCATAGGCTATCTCGACGTTCGCAAACACCGCCTTTGCCTGTTCCAGCAGCTCCTTCACGTCGGCGTACCTCGGGCTTATGTGGGTCAGCACGAGCTTTTTCACCCCTGCTTTCTTCGCCATGGCCGCGGCCTCCGCGGCGGTGCTGTGCATGCGCTCCCTCGCTTCTTCCTTCCTCGCCGCGTCGAAAGTAGCCTCGTGGATCAGCAAATCGGCATTCCGTGCCGCTTCAACTATATTAGTGTCAGGGAGGCAGTCGCCGCCATAGACGACCTTCCTCCCGGGCTTCACCCAGCTGACGTCTTCGAGCTTCACCGTTCCCTTCAGCGTTTTCACCGAGCCTTTCTGCTGGATCTCGCGGAACAGCCGCCCGGTCAATCCGAGCGAATGCGCCTTCTCCTCGTGGAACTTGACCTTCTCCTTCTCCTGGAAAACGAACCCGTAGGAATCCTTCGAGTGCTTCACGGCGAACGCGTCCACAGTGAAGTCGTCCGTCCGGTACAGCTCGCCTTTTTTTATCTTCTCCGGCGCTGCGAACGCGTAGCGCTCGAAGCCGTCGATGGCGCCCGGGAAAAAGACCGGCAGCTTCTTCGGCGAGACGGACGACAGCTTCAGCGTTTCCAGCAGGCCGAACATGCCGAGATAGTGGTCCAGGTGGGGGTGGGTTATGAAAATCGCGCTTATGCTGCCATAGCCGGCCTTGTAGCGCATGAGCTGCCTCTGCGTGCCTTCGCCGCAGTCCCAGAGCAGCAGCTCGCTCTCGTATTTCACCGCCATGGCCGGCATGCCCCGCTCCACCGTCGGGATGCTGCCGGACGTGCCGAGGAACGTTATCTGGAACATCAGGGGAATAAGGAAGTGAACGTATTTTAAGCCCGGTGCGTCCGGCGAACCTTTTTAAGATTTGCCCGGACTGGTAAGCCACATGCCGCAGAACTTTTTCATCACCGGGATGCCGAAATCAGGCAAGACGACGCTTCTCAGCAGGATTGCTGAAGAACTGAAATCGCACGGCCTCCGGGTGGGCGGGTTCATCTCCCCTGAGGAGAAGACGCACGGCACGAGGACCGGCTTCTATGTCAGGGACATCGAGAGCGGCGAGATCGGCCTGCTCGCGGACGTGAACGCCGACGGGCCGAAGGTGAGCAAATACCACGTGGACATCAAATCGTTCGAGAACGTCGTCCTCCCGGCTTTGAGGAAGTTCGACCGCTACGACGTAGTCGTCATAGACGAGATAGGGCGGATGGAGCTGAAGAGCGGGAAGTTCTCGGAGCTGCTTGACAGGCTGCTCGAATCGCCCACGCCGCTGATAGCTTCATTGCACAACGATTTCGTGGAGAGGTACGGCCAGTCCGGCGAGGTCATATTCCTCGAGGAGGGGAACCGGGAGGGCGTGTACAACGAGCTCGTCCAGAGGATAAAGGCCATAGGGAAGAAGGGGAAGGCCGCGCCGAAGGCGGCTGCGGTGAAAAAAGGGGAGAAAGCGAAGCCCCTCCCGAAGCAGATGCGGAAAAAAGAGAAAGCCGCGCCGAAGGAGGCGAAAAAGGTGGCGAAGAAACCCAAAAGGAAAGAGAAGAAAGAGGCCGGGAAAAAGGGGGAGAAAGGCCTGGCGGAGCACATCAAGGAGCTTCTCGGTTTCTGAAATCCTTCCCCCATTCCACGATGAGGGCGTGGTACTCCCTGTACAGGGGCACCGAGCGCGGAAGCGAGGACTCGAAAAATCGCTTGTAGTCGTCATATCCCTTTCCGCGGAAGAGCCGGTGGCTGGCGCAGAACCGCCTCGTATACGCATCGATGACGAAGTGCGGCATCCCGAACGCGTATAATAGTATCG
>CAZYGF010000180.1:0-2016 GCA_964647575.1 Microcaldota archaeon | reverse complement strand
AGCGGCTGCAGGCCGCTGCCGGATCAGGCGGAACAGAGTGCCCAGCTGCCGGGATGCAGAGGCGTCATGAACAGATGGATGCTCTGGGGCTGACAACGCGGGGCGCGCCGCTCAATATGCAGGACAGGGAAAGCATGCTGCGTGAGAATCTGAACCTCGTGGGGCTTCCGGCCGGCATAGTCTTCCAGGCTGCAAAGAACCTCGGCCTTCCGGCCCCGGCCATACAGCGGCTGCAGGACACGTTAAAGAAACGGTGCGCTGCTGACGACATTGTAACGGACGTCGCTGACGTGCGTGGCCTGCGTGACCCGAAGAAGCAGGAAGAAAGGCTGCGCGAGAGGCTGGCCATCGGAGAGGAGCCTGAGGCGGTCTTCCTGGCGGCAGAAAAGCTGAATTTGCCTGGTCCGGCCATACAGCGGCTGCGGCAGTATCTGCGGGACATTTACGCCGACGCGGATAAACGCCAGCACTGACACGCCAGGCCGGTCCGGAAGCGTCATTTTTTAAACATTTCTATTGATACTTCTCATACCCGGAACGCTAGCGCAATCGCTGGCGCTGGTTTTTATCCTAGGTGGTCCTGCTTGAAGAAGCCAACTGTCCCTACAGTAGACGTATTGTCCCATCATCTTATCCCTGAAATGAAGGTCCTCGCAGAGGCCGAGAAGACGAAGGTCCTCAAGAGATACGGCATAAGCGAAGACCAGCTCCCGAAGATGTTCTCCAAAGACCCGGCAGCAGTAGCCCTGAAGGCGAAGGCCGGGGACGTCATACGCATAGAGAGAAACGACGGCACTGGGAAGTACCCCGGTTACCGTGTCGTCGTAGAGGGATAATTTTCCAGTCCGTTTCCTGGGTTGGTATTCAAAGAGGTGTGCCCAATGGTCGAAGGTCTTATGGAATCTTATTTTAAGGTGAACACGCTGGTCAACCAGCAGCTCCAGTCCTACAACAAATTCGTCGAGGGCGGAATCCAGCAGGTGATAGACAGGATAGGCAAGATATCCACGAACGTGGAAGGGTTCGAGCTCAAGCTGGGCAAGGTCCGCATCGAGCAGCCCAGGTACTACGAGGTCAAGGGGGGCTACAGGCAGATCCTGCCGAACGAGTGCAGGCTCCGCAACCTCAGCTATTCAGCGCCCATATTCCTCGAGATAATCCCTGTCTTCAACGGCGTCGAGCGGCCGGTATACTCTGATGTGTTCATCGGCGAGCTGCCGGTCATGCTCAAGTCCAAATTGTGCTACCTCTCCAACATGAGGAGGGAGGAGCTCATGGAGAACGGCGAGGACCCCGAGGACCCCGGCGGATACTTCATCATCAACGGCAGCGAGCGCGTGCTCACGTCCATAGAGGACCTCGTGCCGAACAAGCTCATGGTCACCAAAGAGCGCGGCGGCATCGTGTCGAAGATATTCTCCACCTACTACGGCTTCCGCGCCCGCTGCGTAGTGGAGCGCAACAACGACGGCATATACACGGTCGAATTCCCCTCCACGCCGTCGGGCATATCGCTCGTCCAGCTCCTCCGCGTCCTGGGCATGGATAAGGACAGCGAGATAATGTCCGCGTTCTCGCCTGAGCGCCACATGAAGAACGACGTGGTGCTCAACCTAGAGAACGAGCAGTCCCGCAACAAGGAAGAAGCGGTCGATGCGCTCAGCAGGAAGCTCTCGCCGGGCCAGCCGCCGGAATTCAGGCTCAGCAGGATGGAGAACCTCCTCGACAACTACATGCTTCCGCACCTGGGCGTCTCGCCCTCGGCGCGGCAGGACAAGGCCAGGTACCTGGTGAAGATGGGCGAGCGCGCGACGCGCGTGGCCTATCACGAAGTCACACCGGACGACAAGGACCACTACGCCAACAAGCGCGTCAAGCTGGCCGGAGACCTGATGGAGGAATTGTTCCGCTATGCGTTCCAGTTCCTCATAAAGGACCTGGTCTACCAGGCATCGCGCGCAGATGCGCGCGGCCGCAGGCTCCAGGTGCACACGCTCATCAGGCAGGACGCCATGG
>CAZYGF010000179.1:0-2019 GCA_964647575.1 Microcaldota archaeon | reverse complement strand
GGGGAGATAAAGGTGCTGGACACCCCCAAGAACCTCAAGGCGATAATAGGCGGGAGCATAATCTCCATAGAGTCCCGCGAGCCGCAGAAGCTGTCTGCATTGGTCACCAGGATGGGCTGCTGCAAGAAGCCGCGCATCAGCGAGATGATGGTCTCATTCGAGGCCAAGGACGGGGCCAAGCTCGTGCCGAAGGTCATGGAGGCCGCGCTGAAGGCAGGGATAGAGATAGAGAGCATAGAGGTCCACATGCCGAGCCTGGAGGACGTTTTCATACATTACACCGGAACGAGCATCAGGGAAGAGAAGGCCGCGCCGAGCGGCATCATGATGGGAAGGAGAGCGCATGGGTATTGAACTGGCGAAGGTATACGCAGTCTGGCTCAGGGAAGTCAAACGCTACACTAATTCAAAGTCGCGCATGGTCAGCAGCCTGGGCATGCCACTGCTGTTCCTGGTCGCGCTGGGAGGAGGATTCTCCGCGCCGGTGCCTGGCTTCAACTACGGGTCCTTCATACTGCCTGGCATCCTTGCCATGACCGTGCTGTTCACGTCTGTTTTTGCAGGCGTCTCCATAATCTGGGACCGGGAGTTCGGCTTCCTCAAGGAGATGCTTGCAGCGCCTGCGAGCAGGCAGACAATCGTGATAGGGCGTACGCTGGGAGGCGCGACGACCGCCATAGTCCAGGGGCTCATGATACTCGCGCTCGGCTTCGTGTTCACCGGGACGCCGATACCGCCGGTCGAGAACCTGCTGGGCATCCTCATGCTGATGGTGGTTATGTCCTCCTCGCTCGTTGCGTTCGGCATAGCGATAGCGTCCGTGGTGCAGGAGGTGGAAACGTTCCAGCTCGTCATGAACCTGATAGTCATGCCGCTGATCTTCCTGTCCAATGCGCTGTTTCCCGTGGACAAGATGCCCGCGTGGCTGCAGGACGTGAGCAGGATCAACCCGATCAGCTATTCCGTGGACGGGCTGCGCACCCTCATGATAGGCACGGGCAGCTTCAGCCTCGGGACCGACTTCGCCGTCGCATTTGCCGGGCTGGCCGTGATGATTATCGCCGCGTCGTATCTCTTCAGCAAGACGTCGATATGATGCGTTCCACTATGGTGCCCCCCAGGCGATGTAAGCGAGTGCAGACAGTTCCAATGCCACAAGAAGAAAAACTGCGGCCAGATACGACCAGCTGGTTTTTGCATACTTACGGCAAACATAAGACGTAACAAGGAACGGCGCTACGATAAGAACCAGAGCCACAATGTATGGGACCCAAATTGCGCCGACATAACTGCTGCTTTCGGGGACCCAGGTCCCGCCAACATACATGTTGCCTAAAATCGGCTGAAGCGGCGGGACGAGCATTGCGACCGCAATGATGAGTGAGATCAGCAGCGCTCCGTTGAAAACCCCCACCGGGAATGCGAACTCAGCCAGGCGTTTTTTGAGGCTCCCTTCCTTCTCATTGCGCCAGAATGCAAATGCGGCAGCAGACAGCACAAGCAATGCGATGAAGACCGATGCGGCGGTCATTAAAAGAAGCAGGGCAGCATATCCTGCCCCTGCCCCTCCGGGCGCGAAAGCGACTCCGGAAAGCAGGGCAAGGATCGCGAATATCCTGAGGAGGGGTTTCATGGTGGTTTCACGATGCAAGGATTAAACCGCAGGATAAATAAGCTTTGCCTTCAAAGGCAATATGAAAAGAGGTTGATCTGATGAGAGGAAAGGTAAAGATGTTTAACGCCGCGCGCAACTTCGGTTTCATCACCGGCGACGACGGCAAGGACGTGTACGTGCACACCTCGGCGATTGAGGGCGGTGCAGCGCTCGCCGTAGGCGATGTCGTAGAGTACGAGGTTGAACAGAGCGACCGCGGACCGAGGGCAAAGAACGTAAAGAAAATCTGATCCTGTTACCGCAGCCATTACAGGGCATTCCTGAGCAGGGAACCGAACGCTGAGAGGATGCCATGCCTCTCCTCGGCAGGCTGGGATTCCAGCAGCACGAGGAGCCGGCTTATC
>CAZYGF010000178.1:0-2049 GCA_964647575.1 Microcaldota archaeon | reverse complement strand
CCAGCTCCTCGAATTTCCCTTCTTTCGCCAGCGCGAGCATGCGTTCGATTTCGGCGTAGTGCGCATAGATGAGATCCCCCTTCTCCTTGTTCAGCGCCTCCTCCGCAATGAGATCCTTCAGCCGTTCCCGCTGCTTCTCCAGGCGACGCACAAGCTTTTCCACTTCCGGATTCGGCAGCTCGACGTTCGCGTAATATTCGTCAGCCGCCTCCGACAGCGAAGCATACGCGCGCGCTTCGCTGTCCTTGTATCTGGAGAGCGGGGCGAGGGCGAAATCCACGGGCCTGCCGTTTTCATAGAAGACGAGCGGTTTGGCGGACGAGCGGATATCCTGCAGCTCATGCTCCAGCTTCAGCAGCCCGCCGCTGCCTAATCTGTTTCCGGGCGTCTTCTCATCGATGCCCGCCCTTGCGAGCGCCTCTGCTGCGTATTCCTTGCCGAACGGCAGCTTCATCAGCGAGACGATGATGTACCTGTCGGACGTTTCCAGCGCCGGGGAAGGCGCTGGGGGCGGCGAGTATGGCTTTCCTGCTGCGATTTCCCTCCCTGCCCATTTCTCGTATTTCACTGCGCACAGCGTAGTGCCATTGCGGACGAGTATTGCGTTGCCTTTGCCGAACATCTCGAAGACGAGCGTGCCCTTGTCGAACGTGAATGAGAGGATGCGGTCGCTGTTTACCTGCTCCAGGGAGAGGAGCCGGGCATTGTCCAGCTCCTTCCCGGCCTTCTCCACGAACTTGTCCGGCTCGGCGCCCTCTTCGATGTAGCGCGTCTCGTGTATGCGGACGCCCAGCTCGCACAATATTTCCGTCGTGCCTACCTTCATGCGATAGACGCCGTCGTCCAGCTTCCTGATGCGGCCGAAGTGCTTCCCGACTACGCGTGGCGCAAGCTCGGCGGCTATGAATGAATATTCCAGCGCTGACATCCAGTGCATGAAATGGATACGCCATGAACGTTTAAATCGTTTCACTGCGAATGGACTGCATGGACCAGGAGGCAGAGCTTCTCAAAGCCCTCGGAAAGGACGGGCTGGAGCAGGCCATCGATGCCAAAATCGGCTCGTTCCACGGGCTGCTCACCCGCGACGCGGCGCTCAGGCTCATAGCCAGGGAGAGGGGCCTCATCAGGGAAAATGAATACCAACTCGCCGGCATCCCAAAGGGCGCAAGCGAGGTAAGCTTCAGCGCCACGGTCAGGAAAATCTGGCCTGTTGCCGTTTACCCGTCAGGGAAACGCTCGCGCGTGGTTGAAGTCGCTGACAACGAAAGCGTCAGGCCGCTCGTCCTGTGGGACGACGACGTGGAAAGGGCGAAGGGCCTGCGCACACGCGATAGGATAACAGTGCGCGGCGCGTACGAGAAAGGCGGCGAGCTGCACCTTGGCCGCGGCGGCGTGCTTGCAGTTTCGGAAAAGGCAGCGTTCTCCGGCCTGGGCTCGCTTGAGGAAGGCCACGAAGCGCACGTCCGCGGAGTCGTCAGCGCGATAGACGGCCATGGAAGCTTCGTGCGCGATGGCAGGGCGCTGAAGGGCTTCGCGTTCACCATTTCTGACGGCACCAATGAAAGGCGCTGCGTGATGCACGAGGGCCTGGACAGGGCACCGAAGATAATGCCGGGCGACGAGGTCATCATAGAGGACGGGCGTGTAAGCGGGGGCGACATAGACCTGTCAGCCAGCCGGCTGCTCACAAGGAGGAAGGGCTGATGCCAGCGCATGGCTCCATCCGCCGTCGCTGCCCTTAAAAAGGATAGCCTGTTAAATAGCAGAATCGTGGTCCGCATAGCGAACAAAGACGGCCACATCCTGATAGCGTAGGTGATAACGTGCCGGGAATATCGCTCAAGGTCGCTGAGGCTTTCCAGAATGACATAGGCCGGGGCATAGCGCGCATCGATTCGAAGGCGAAAAACGAGCTGGCGGTATCCACCGGCGACATAATCAAGCTGTCCGGAAGGAAATCCGCGCTCGCAATCGTCTGGCAGGCGCACCCCGACGACGAGGGCCTTGAGATGATAAGGATGGACGGCATCCTCAGGCAGAACGTCG
>CAZYGF010000177.1:0-2065 GCA_964647575.1 Microcaldota archaeon | reverse complement strand
CATACCCACGCCGTTCGGCACCTATGGGGAACGGAGCGAAGGGGAGTTCCTCTCCTCCCTGTCCCGCCTGCCGATAGATCAGGACACCCTGCTCCTGCTCCACTGCCCGCCGAAGGGGTATTTCGACGAGGTCCGCGGCGGCCGCCACGCCGGCAGCGAGTCCATACTGGAAGTGATAAAGGCGAAAAAGCCGCTGGCGGCGTTCTTCGGGCACATACACGAGCACTCGGGCACGGCGCGGCTCGGCCCCACCACGCTGGTGAAGCTGCCGGCGGCAAGCGACATGCGCGCCTGCTCCGTGGAGATAACCGGCAGGAAAATAAGCGCGGAGTTCATATCCCTATGATACGCATCCGGAAGATGAGGCGTTCCGAGCTGGCCAGGACCAGGATATTCATCCACACCATATTCCCAAGGTCCGTCACGAGGATCGACGCGGCCGACACGGTGCTCCTTGCCGAGGCAGGGAAGACGCCGGTGGGCTTCGTGCACATCAAGGATGAACGCCGCCGCATGCTGCTGTGCGGCATGGGCGTGACCGCTTCCATGCGCGGCATGGGCGTCGGCACCATGCTCATGGAGAAGGCCCTTGCGCTGATGGCCGCGTCGGGAAAGCCGGTCTACCTGAAGGTCAGGGCCATGAACCGGGCAGTGAACCTTTACGCGCGCTACGGCTTCTTCGTGATGAAGTTCGGCAGGGCGCACGTGCTCGTGAAGAAACCGAACAGCTGAAAGAAGCTCCCGCGGCAATCACCTGAAGATATAATCCAGCGCAGCGTCCAATGTTTCCCTGGGGATGGGGGAGGCGTACTGGCTATTCTCGATATGCAATATGCCGATGTCCTCGATCCTGACGAAATACGGAACTCCGTCAACTGCTTTCTTGTCACTGGCAAGCTTTTTCTCAACCAGCTCCCTGTTGATGGTCGAAGGAACCTTGGTGGGCACGCCCAGCTTGGACAACAGGGCCTCGGCCCGGGCACACGCCTCGGCGCTGAGATGGCCCAAAGACCGGGAGATGTGGAGAGCAGCTATCATCCCAAGGCCAACTGCCTCGCCATGGGACAGCTTGAAATTAGATATAAACTCCAGGGCATGGCCGATGGTGTGGCCGAAGTTCAGGCATCTCCTGTAATTCTTCTCCTCCGGATCCTGCCCTACGACCCGCCCCTTCAGCTTGACGTTCTCCAGGGCGATTTGCTCCAGCAGCTCCGGGTCTCTCCTGAGTATGTTATCCATGTTCCGTTCCAGGAAAGAAAAGTATTCCCCGCTGAGAATCAAGCCGTGCTTATCGGACTCGACAAGGCCTGAGCGGAAGTTCCGCTCATCCTGGGTCGACAAAGTGTCCACATCGCTCACGACGAGGTGCGGCTGGTAGAAACAGCCGGCCGCATTCTTGGAAACGCTGCTATCGACGGCGCATTTCCCGCCAACGCAGGAATCGGCCTGCGACAAGGTCGTCGTCGGAATCTGGACGTATGTCATGCCGCCGCGTTTATAGGTGCCGGCGACAAAACCGCCGATGTCACCGATTACCCCGCCGCCCAGGCAAAGAAGGACATCATTCTTCTCCAGACCCTGCGTCTCTAGGAAATCGATGATGCTGCCGTAAGTGATGATGTTCTTCCTGGTCTCTACAGAGCCCGCCTTGTCAGGTTCAACCATGAACGTGGGGATTTTTCCGCTGGGATCGAGCTTGGCGAGATGGCCGCGGTCAGCAACGTTCCTGTCGGTGATGATGGCCTGCTTTTTCCCGGAAATCTCCTTGGCGACAAAATCGCTGACAGAACCGAGCAGATTCCGCCCCACGAAAACGTTATAATTGTCCTCGGGCCTGTCCTTGAATTCTATCCTGTGAACCCGAGCTCCCTTCATGGAAATACCCCTTTTTAACACTAAAAGTGCGGGCACGGATATTTAATTGGATTGCTGCTGGGAATGTGTCCCAATGCAAAAGTTTATACTCATGAAGTTTAATGAAATTTTAACAACAGTCAAACTGTGGGAAAATTTCGGGGAGATGAGCTAACCTGGTATGCTGCTAGCTTTGGGAGCTAGTTGTCTG
>CAZYGF010000176.1:0-2083 GCA_964647575.1 Microcaldota archaeon | reverse complement strand
CTACCGCGAGCTCAAGAAGGAGCTCGGCCTGAAGGTAAACCTCTGATTTCTTTTTGTTTCCTTTATTTTTACATTGTCCTGCCCGGGTGGCCATTATTCTCATGGATAAATGCAGCAGGTGCGGGAAATGCATCTGGTTCTTTCAGGAAAAGTCGTATCATCAGAAAATCTGGTATCCCGAACCCACGGGCCGCACTATCCGCAATAAAGCCGAAGTATTATGCGAGGCCTGCGCCAATAAGAAAGCCACGAGGCCATCCTCCTGAAGTCACCTCACGAAGTTTGATGACCGGCAAACCGGCGCATCGATTTGTGGTCCATTGAACGTTGCGACGTTCAATTGGAAACTTTGTCCTGGGCCAGGACGGAGGAAAGTTTCGGTCAGAGTGATAGTTGTCTTCATAGATTGCTCTCAGTCTGTCGAACACTCATCATCCCTGCCTTTTCTCTCAACGAGCGCTTATAATTGGTAGCACGCATCATCATCCCAGTGATGAGAACGCAATACCTATGAGGAAACGCAAATTTCCGATGATTAAGATCTTGAGTTCTGAATTCAGAACTGCCCGCCAGCAGGGCTGTCGGTTGAGTTCTGACTCTTAACCTAAAAATAGGAAATGGCGGGGAAACATCCCCGCCGGAGAAAAATAAAAAAATTCAGATTAGCTTCCTGACGTCCACACCCTGAGGCAACAGCTGTATCATGCACATCTGCACGTACTGCTCCGCCATTTCAGGCGTGCCGCTCTCTTTCAGGTCCCCTATGTGCCCCCAGTCCACGATGTTCTCGAGCTTTTCCAGCAGCCTGATATTCAGGACCGAGTATTCCATGACCTTGCTTACGTCCTTGCTCTCAGGCCGTGCCTGCATGTCAAGCCCTATGTAGCCGTTGAAGCCGTATTGCTTCATGTTGTGGAACACTTCAAGCATGGTCAGGTTGATGGGCACGCCGTTGTCCTGGTCCCACTTCAGCCCTTTCTGCCAGTTGGCGTGGTAGTGGAACAGCTTGCCGAGTGCCAGCGCCAGGGCAACTGGGCTAAACGCGTTCATGTTGGCCAGCATCTCGTGCGCGGTTTCGGGGTTGGCCCCGAACCTGGCCGCGAATTTCGGGTCAAGCAGGGCCGGCATCACCGCCAGGAAGTCCGCTGTCGTCGGCAGGATTATGAGGTCCTTCGGCTCGTTCGGTTTTGCCTCGCCTGCGAACAGCATCCTCCCGCCTTTGTTATATTCGTACCCCATGATATCATTCATTCCGCCAGCGTATAGATGGAGCCCCTTGACGACATCCATTTCAAAATGGCATTGCGAGCCCTCGCCGCCGGGCCAGAACACGTTCGTGGGCAGGTGGCCGAATTCACTTTCAAACATATATGCAATGTCCACGGTGTCCTTTGCGTATTGTATGGCCCGCTTCCTCTCCTCCGGGTCAGTGCTGCTCAGCGCACGGCGCGGGAACGTGTAGAACAGGTTGGCGGTCGTCATGGATGCGACCAAGCCATTCTTCTTGAGTTCTGCGACGGCATCCTTGAAGTTCTCCTTGTTTATCTCGTTCGGATAGTGCATCTCCACTCCTGTTATGGGCCCGCAGGATATGCCGGCTTTTGCCAGTATGTCCGCTTTGGCGAGCAGCGCCTTGTTCACGCTGGCGATTACGTTTATCTGCTCAACTAGCGTGAGCTTCGTCAGCTCCGGTCTGCCGCCCTGGAAAAAGCGGGTCTTGCCGTCGTTTATGGTCCAGATGCACCCGCCTATCATGAACGGCTCGTTGTTCCTTGGCCTCTCCGCCACCAACTTCCGATAGCTTTCCGGTAAAACCAGTTTTTGCGCTGTTGCCATAAAATTCACCTAAACCGCATTTAACCATCATATAGTATTATAATACCTGTTATTTGCGCTGGTTTTTTGTTAAAACCACTCTTTTTTGCTAAAAACCATTTATTTTTAAAGTTAGGCATAGAATACGGGTGTGGTGGCGATAACATTCCCTGGCGGGAGCTGTTTTTGCTGCACAAAACAAAACATGGAGGGAATGCGATGGCAATGCCTAGTAGGAACATAGGAGTACAACTTGTTATAAGAGACT
>CAZYGF010000175.1:0-2119 GCA_964647575.1 Microcaldota archaeon | reverse complement strand
TCAAGCACCTCGCCGCCTGCCTTCTTCTCGATTTTTATCAGGTCGAGGTCGACCACGTGCTTGCCGCCCTTGGTCTCGGCCACCTGCATCACCGCGTCGGATACCAGGGTGGCGATTTTCCCCTTCTCGCTTTCGGTCCCTATGCCCTTGGAGCCCATGGCGACCAGCGCTATCTTCGTGAGTATGTCCTTGTCCGTCGGCTTCACCGGCTGCGCAATCGCTTCCAGGGCCGCCTCTGCCTTCTTGACGGCGAGCTCGTAGCCCTTTATGACCACCGTGGGGTGGATGTTCTGGTCAAGCAGCTCGCCTGCCTTCCTCAGCAGGTTGCCTGCGATTACGACGCTCGTTGTCGTCCCGTCGCCGACCTCCTTGTCCTGCGTCTTCGCTATCTCCACCATCAGCTTCGCAGCCGGGTGGTCGACGTTCATCTCCTCGAGTATGGTCGCGCCATCGTTGGTTATCACGATGTCGCCCAGATCCGACACGAGCATCTTGTCCATGCCTTTCGGGCCCAGCGTGGTCTTGACTATGTTCGCCACTGCGTAGCCGATGGCTATGTTGACGCGCATGGCGTCCCTTCCTATAACCCTGTTCGCCCCCTCGGGCAGAACGTATACCTGGTCTCCTGAAACCTGTTTCGTCATATTTCCACCTCTAAAATCGTTTCAACATTATTCCTAATGCGGGTTGAGCGTTCCTGCTACCCAAATAGACTGGATGGATATTGATGAAAAACCTTTAAAAAGTAGCGCGGGCGGGTTATTGCATGAATACGAAAATCCGGCCGGCACCAATCGCCGTTTCCGTGCTGCTTGCCGCCCTCGTGTTCCTCATTCCCCTTAGCCTGGCCCCGCAGCCCCACGCGGTCCTGGCGATAACAATCCTCATGGGCATGCTTTGGCTGGGCGAAGCCCTGCCCCTGCACGTGACCGCGCTGCTCGGCACCGTCCTTTTCATCTTCGCAGGCATCGAGCCGACGGCAGCGTTCACGCCGTATTTCAACCCCACCATAGCGCTGTTTTTCGGCGGGTTCGTGCTCGCCAGCGCGATGCACAAGCACGGGCTTGACCGGCGCCTCGTATCCACGCTGCTGTCGTGGTTCGGCCCTGCGCCGCCCATGTTCCTGCTCGGCCTGATGCTCGCCACAGGGTTCCTCTCGCTCTGGATAAGCAACACGGCCACCGCAGCCATAATGATGCCGCTCGCGGTCGTGACCTTCCGCGGCATAACGCCTGGCAGGTCGTCCTATGCAAAGGCAGCCGTCCTCGGCGTGGCGTTCGCTGCCACCATCGGGGGCATCGGCACCCTGGTCGGCACCCCGCCGAATGCCATAACCGTGGCCGACCTGGCAGACCACGGAATCCAGGTGACCTTCTTCGACTGGGCATCGCACGCGCTCCCCTTCGTCATAATCTTCCTGCCGGTTTCCTGGCTGGTAATCCTGCTGCTCTATCCCCCTGACATACGGGAGGTCGTGCTGCCCCTGAAAAAGGCCATGGTCTGGACGCCTGGCCAGAAGTCCGTGCTGGCGATAGGCCTGCTCGCCGTGGCGCTCTGGATGACATCCTCTTACCATCACGTTCCTGATTCGGCGATATCCATCATCGCAGTGGTCCTCCTCTACCTCTCCGGTGCTGTGGAGACCCGGGACCTGCGCCTGATAGACTGGCCGGTCCTCCTGCTCCTGGGCGGAAGCATGAGCATGGGCGCTGCCATACTGTCGTCAGGGCTGGCGTCGCAGATCGGCGGGCTGCTCGCCACGCTCCTCTCAGGCCAGACGGAATTCCAGCTGTTCGCCACGATTTCGTTGTTCGGCGTCCTTGTCACCTCGATTATGAGCAACACGTCGACGGCGGCGTTGCTCGTCCCGATAATCTCCTCGCTGCCTGCGATGGCAGGCGCAGGGGTGAAGCAGCTCACCATGATGGCAGGCATGTCAGCGTCGTTCAATTTCATCACGCCGGCAGGCACGCCCCCGAACGCCATGGCATACTCATCAGGGCAGATAAGCGTCTGGGACATGGCCAAGGCCGGCGTGCCCCTCACCATCCTGGCGATGCTGCTGCTGTCGCTGCTGGCGTGGCTTTTCTGGTGACGGCACGCTATAAAACCTTTTGAG
>CAZYGF010000174.1:0-2147 GCA_964647575.1 Microcaldota archaeon | reverse complement strand
AGGTCCTGGGGCGTGCCGTCCACGTAGTCGTGCGCCACTTCCCATATCATCTCGTGGGACTGGTGCTCATTCCGTATCACCGCATTCCTCAGCCCGAAGTAATTTATCCAGTGGCCATAGTCCCACCAGGACACTATGCGCGAGCCGTCCGGCGTATTGTTCCTTATCCATTCCATCGAGTCTGTCCAGTAATCGGAAATGCGCTGGCAGCGGAAATACGCGGCCGAGGGCTCGCTGGATGGCGCGGCGCCGGGGTTGCTGAGATAGGTGAAGTTGGAATAGATTGACGCCAGGCAGAGCTTGTAGCTATACTGGTGGTTGGTGCCTTTGGCCGCATAGCCCAGCGGGTCTGCCGCAGCCGCGCACAGGTCAGCATCGTTGCTGGCAGCGCAGAACGCCTTGAACTTGGGCACAAGCGCCATGGGGTCGTTCTGGTAGAGCGGCTGCGTGGATGCCAGGGCAAGCGATGAGGCGAAGCCGGCGTAGGTGAACTGCAGGATGACAAGCGCCGCCGCGATCACGAGCACGACGTAGTATGCCTGCTTCCTGAGGAACTCGGGGTCCGCTTCCTTGGGGTCCGCCGCCCTGACGAACCGCTCGCCAAGCCAGGCCATGAACTTCGAGAACGGCTCGAAGCTGAAGCCTATGGCAACCGCGAGCATCACGCCCGCATAGATGGTGTATTTCGCTTTTATTATGCCGACAACGAGGGGCGGCAGGACCACAGCCATGAAAAGCAGGAACATGCCATCTTCTCCTTTTTTTGCGAATTTCCAGAGCGAGTAAACGAGCGAGACCATGAAGGCGAGTATCCAGAAGAGCAGGGTGCTGTTGTCCAGGGAGGCGAAGGGCACGCTTGTGTCCAGCACGAAGTTAAGGAACGAGACGGAAATGGACAGGATGGCATTGATGATGACCGTGGTGGGAAGGAATACCAGCCACAGGATGTAGCCGAAAAGCTGGCTGAACAGGTTCTGCCCTGAGGCAGCGGGCTGGTTGAAGACAGCGGCTATGTTGCCCAGCTGGCCGTCGAACGCGGTCGAGGCGCCACCCTGCTCGGCTATGGTCCTGTCAAGCGGGGCATTGTACTGGGCTATCTCGAAGCCTGCCTTGGCCACGTGCTTGACCAGGTCGCCTAGCGGCGTCGCTGCGAACAGCACCAGCCCCACCGCCAGGAAGGCGGCCATGGCCATGAACGCGCTTGACCGCTCAGGAAGCTTCTGCTTCAGGACGTAGAGGCCGGCCACGAAAGCCATGCAGACCAGGTAGGGCCCGGTAATCTGGACACTCAGGCTGCCGTTGGCGAAAACATCCTTCAGTATGCCCCCGGTGAGCGGGCCGATTACGAACACGATGGCATTGGCCTTGAGCATCCAGGTTAGTTCGGCTGCGTCCTTGTCGCGCAGGAAATAGAGCACTGCCTGCACGCCCATGAATATCATGACAGCCGAGAGGGCAAGCAGCTGCGACGAGCTGCCCAGGCTCACTGCCGCGAAGGCAAGGCCGGCAAGGACGGTGAAACGCAGGTCTTTCCTGCTCATCGCGAGCGCATACATTGCATAGAAGAAGAAAAGCGCGAAGAATGCATAGGGCTGGACCTCCTGCTCGCCAGCGGCCAGCTTGTACACGAAGACCGGCATGAACGATGCTATGCCTGCGGCCATGATGCCCCATTCCCGCCTGGACGACACTGAGACGAGGAGGTAGATGAAGAAAACCGCAAGCACGGCCGCAATGGGCGGGTACATGGATGCGATAAGCGCAAGGTGCAGGTTGTCGCCGTTGTATGCCGCGCCGGCGGTGTAGAAGGAATACCATATCGATTGCAGGTAGGAGATTTCTGGGATTTCACGGTGGTCGGCGACGATCTCCGGGTACCATGCCGTCGAGTCATTCAGGGGATTATAACCAACCGAGAGGATCTGGTGCGCGACATAGGTATAGTAATAGGGGTCAAGTTCCTGGAAGACCGGGCTGTAGGAGCCGATGCGCACCAGATATGTGAGTATGAGCACGATGACGAGCCCTGCAGCCATGAGCGTTGACGGTTTTATGGAAAGAAGCGCATTCACCAGCTCCTGCTCGCCGGCAGGAAGCCGGATGCTCAGGCCACCAGTCGGAATCCGGATGGCCTCATAGGCTTTGCT
>CAZYGF010000173.1:0-2153 GCA_964647575.1 Microcaldota archaeon | reverse complement strand
AGGACCCGAAGCACTGGCGGGAGTATTTCCAGAAGCTCGTGGACGGCTGCGAGGACTGGCCGCCTGAGCGGATAGTCGATGCAGCGCTCCGCGACGGCTGCAAATCAGTCTCATTCACCTATAACGAGCCGACCATATTCACCGAGTACGCGATTGACATCATGCAACTGGCGAAGAAGAAGGGCCTGAAGGGCGTCTATGTGACGAACGGCTATGAGTCAAAGGAATGCTGGGACGCGGTGAAAGGCTACATAGACGCTGCTAATATCGACCTGAAGGCGTACAACAAGCGGTTCTACACGGAATTGTGCAGGGCGCCCGGCTACGAGCCGGTCAAGGAATCCATAGTCTATGCGAAGAAGCTCGGCATCTGGGTCGAGGTCACCACGCTCATAATACCGGGCTGGAACGACGATGAGAAGGAGCTGAAGGCAGAGGCAAAGTGGCTCGCGTCCATAGACCCTGAGATGCCCTGGCACGTGACGGCGTTCCATCCGGACTACAAGATGCTGGACACGCCGCCGACTCCTCCGGACATACTCGTGAAGGCGCGGGAGATAGGCAGGGCCGCGGGGCTGAAGCACGTGTATTGCGGCAACGTGCCGCTCAGCTATACTGATTACGAGGCGACCGCATGCCCGAAGTGCGGCAAGAACGTCGTCCGCCGCGTAGGGTTCGACGTGCTGGAGAACAATGTCGCTGACGGGAAGTGCAGATTCTGCAAAACGACGATAAAGGGGGTGTGGAAATGATAAGGGAGCCTGCCGTGGCCGGGACGTTCTATCCCCATGATGCCGGGCAGCTGAAAAAGATGGTGGATGGCTTTCTCGCCCAGGCCAAGGAAGTGAAACTGGAGGGGAAGCTGCGCGGGCTTGTCGTGCCCCACGCCGGCTACATCTACTCAGGGCCGATTGCGGCCTACGGCTACAAGATGCTGGCGAAGCAGGGCTTCGAGAAGGCGATAATCATCGGGCCGTCCCACTATGCGTCGTTCTACGGCGCCTGCGAGGCCGGCGCAGAGCTGTGGAGGACGCCGCTTGGAGGCGTCAGGGCAAGGAGCGTCCGCGACAAGCTCATAAACGTCTATCCGGAAGTCCACGCCCAGGAGCACTGCATCGAGGTGCAGCTGCCGTTCCTCCAGTCCATAAACGACAATTTCCTGGTATGGCCGGTCCTCTGCGGGATGGTGGACCCGGCTGAACTCGCGGAGGTCGTGATGAGGGAGATGGACGTGAAGACGGTGGTGATCGCCAGCTCGGACCTGAGCCACTACAACGAATACGCCAAGGCGGTGCAGATAGACAGGGCGGCGAACGAGGCCGTTCCGGCGCTCGACATAAAGCGCTTTGAGAAGGAAGGCGACGCCTGCGGCAAGGGCGCGATACTCACGCTCATGCACATCGCGAAGAAAAAAGGGTGGAAGGGGAAGCTGCTGGACTACAGGAACTCGGGCGACACCGCAGGCCCCAGATCCGAGGTGGTCGGCTACGGCTGCTACGCGTTCTGCGAGGCAGGAAAATGACGCTTGAGGGGAAGGAGAAGGAATACCTGCTGAAGGTGGCGCGCCAGGCGGTTGAGCTCTACCTCAAGCAGGGCAGGATGATGGAGCTCAGGCCTGCGGACGTGCCCCACAAGAACCTGGTGGCCAACGGCGCGTGCTTTGTAACCCTGCATTGCGACGGCCAGCTGCGCGGCTGCATCGGCACGCTGGAGGCCCACAGGCCGCTGGTTTTCGACGTCATCGCCAACGCGCTGTGCGCCGCCGTCGAGGACCCGCGCTTCATGCCCCTCTGCGGGGAAGACCTGTGCAGGACTAAATTCTCCATCTCCGTGCTCACCGCCCCCAGGCAGCTGCAGGTCAATGATGCGGACGACCTGCTGAGGAAGCTGGTGCCGCACAGGCACGGCCTGACCATACGGAAGGGCTACGCCTACGCCACCTTCCTGCCCGTCGTCTGGGAGCAGCTCACCAACAAGAAGGAATTCCTCTCCCGCCTCTGCGTCAAGGCGGGGCTGGACTCCAATTCGTGGAAGAAGACCGAGGATGCCCAGTTCTACACCTACGAGGCCGAGGAGTTCTCGGAATAGCGAAAAGTAGAAATCGCCGACGGCAGGATTTGAACCTGCAATCCACAAGGGATCAGTTGTCCCGT
>CAZYGF010000172.1:0-2176 GCA_964647575.1 Microcaldota archaeon | reverse complement strand
GCTTTTCCGCTCCAAGGCCGAGGTATCCGTCCTGGGCGTCGTCCTTTTCTCTGAATCCCTCCACCTCAGGGAAATCGCAAGGCGCGCCGGAATATCCTCCTCTGAAGCGAAGAAAGAACTGGACAACCTGGTGGACCTCGGCCTTTTGTTCACCGAGCGCAAGGGCAACCTTGTGCTTTTCTACACCGACAGGCGGTGCGGGTTCCTCGAGGATTTGAGGAACGTCTTCGTCAAGGCAGGGAAAAGGAAACGCCTCTCATCCCCACCCTAAAGTTTTTATCCTTTCCCTGCCTTCCTATTCCATGGGAATCATATCCGAATTCAGGGACTTCCTGCAGGAATACAAGGTAATGGGGCTGGCGGTCGCGTTCATGATGGCCGTTGCAACGACCGCGCTGGTCCAGTCGCTGGTCGCCAACATCGTCATGCCCCTGATTTCGCCGCTGCTGTCTGCCACCGGAGACTGGCAGACTGCTGTTGTTGCCCTCGGGCCGTTCAAGTTCGGCTTGGGCGCGTTCCTCGGCGCGTGCATCAACTTCGTGATAATCGCCTTCGTGATATTCCTCATCGCGAAGATGGTGATGAAAGAGGGAAAGGTCACCAAGAAGTAGGCTTTAATTCCTTGACCTTCTTTTCTACCCATGGCCAAAGCCCAGAAGAAGCCGGCTAAAAAGAAAGCCCCTCCTAAACGAAAAGCCCCAGCCAGGAAAGCCCAGAAGCCGAAAATAAGGAAGAAACCATTGCTGAAGAAAAAACCGGCCAGAAAAGCGCTGCCGAAAAAGAAGCCGCTGCTGAAGAAAAAGGCGCCGAAGGCCGCAAGGGCGCCGCAGGTGCCGAAGGCGGCAAAAATCGCGTTCCCGCAAATCCCGCCGCCGCAGCCAAAGGCCGCGCCGCTCACGCTTCCCCCCATCCAGCCGGTAATCCCGGAAGAGCATGCGATCCCCCCGCTTCCGAAATCGCTCAAAGCAGGGCCCGGCGCGGTCCTGCCTGCCCTTGACCTGCTCCCGGAGTGGGTGGACCGCAGCCACCTACACGGCGTGCTGGAGGAAGGGGCCGTATCATTTGCCATCCCCAAGCCGGACTCGCTTGACTTCAGGGAAGCGCAGCGCCTGCTTTCCAAATGCAGGGAAGCGAACACCGCCCTGCCCGGATATTTCCTTATCTGCGCCAAACAGGCTGACCGGGTCACCGGCGCTGTGGATGGCTACGCGATGGGTGGCATCCTCATCATCCTGCGCTCCTTCACATCCTCAGATGAAAAAAGGGATTCACATGTGCTGCTGCACAGCTGCGCGCTTGGCCTGGCGAAGCCGGCGTACGTCGTCTGCTGCGTCGAGCGGCCGGACTTCACGGACCCCGAGTCGGCAGGAAAGCTCATTTTCATCGGAAGGGGCCTTGGCATGTCGGCCATGCCGTTCAGCCATGCGAGGATGCTTTTCTTCCTCAGGCGGATGGGAAAAGAGTACGACCCGCTGAGCTCTGGCCAGGAGCTGGCGAAAATAGCCGCTGCGATGAAGCCCCTCTGCCCCGAGGTCGAAGCCGCCGCGTCAGAAATCGCGTCAAAAGGCGTCGTCCCCCTGGTCCTCATGCCCACGTCGCCGGACCGCATGGAGCGCCTGCGGGAGCTCAGGGACGCGGCAATCATGCTGGACCTTCCCGCAGGGCAGCTGGACAAGATATTCGAGATGCTGAAACTGCAGTACGTCCAGTCGCGCATCGACATCACGCCGCCGGCAATCTGAATTTAAGCGCATCGCAGCAATATTCTTCCGATGAGGCTCCTTTCAATCTACAGCCGGCTTTTGCGCCGATACGGGAGGCAGCGCTGGTGGCCCGCGGAAACCCCGTACGAGGTCGTCGTCGGCGCATTGCTCACCCAGAACACGAACTGGCGCAACGTTGAGATGGCGATAGCCAACCTGAAAAAAGCGGGCGCGCTAGCGCCGGAAAAGATACTCCGCATGCGGCGCGCGAAGCTCGAGTCGCTCATCAGGCCGAGCGGGTTCTACCGGCAGAAGGCCGAAAGGCTGAAACTGCTGACTAAAAAATATGCGGAAATAACCTCCCGTGGCTCGCCGCCGGGGCGGGATGAGCTGCTCGCCGTGAAGGGCGTGGGGAAAGAGACCGCGGACTCGATACTATTATACGCGTTCGGGATGCCGCACTTCGTCATCGA
>CAZYGF010000171.1:0-2226 GCA_964647575.1 Microcaldota archaeon | reverse complement strand
TTACTAAGATTGTCAGTCTTGAAAAAATCCGAAATGAATATGCTGCCGGATACTACGCCTTCAGAATCTCTTTATGCCTCAGGGCGCGTTCGAGGGAGGGCCGCATTTTCATCTCGCGGAATTCTTTGATGGCGAAGTCAAGGTGCTCTAATGCCTCTTTCTTTTCCGCCGGGTAATGCTCCAGCAATAGCTCCGCAAGCTGGAGGCGCGTTAGGGCGAGCTCCGGCCGGAAGGGCATTTCCGTGCAGACCCTGATGGCTTCCTGGTAATGCTTACGGGCTTCATCATAGCGCCCCAGCAGGGCCGCCGCTCCGCCCAGGTGACGGATGATACAGGTGGGGAAGCTAACGCCGGTAGTATAGAGGCCGGGGACGGTCAGGCGTTTTAGTAGTAGTTCAGCGGCCGGGCGGTGGCCTACAATTACCGCTGCCTCCAGGAACAGGGTTTCCACCCAGATACGCGTCTCGTCTTCCGCTGAGCCGAAGCCGGGGCGCCGCACCACGTATTTATCCAGGATTTCCGAGACCTCTGTTTTGCGTCCCAGGTAGGCCTGTATCCAGCCGAGTACCGCAAATGCCGTCGGAGAACCACGCCCCAACTCACCTTCAATCTTCTCCAGATTCTCGCCGCGATACACACAGGTTCTATAGTAAGGGTGGCCAAGTTGAGTTCTAGCGATTCCTGTCATGCCGATTTCGTTGCTATGGGACAGCGTTTTTTCGACTATGGCCAGAGCGTCGTCGAGACGGCCATCTATGACAGCTATTGTTGCATCTGTCGACGCCGATTGTATCTGAAGGCGTGGCTCCGAGGTGAGTGTGGCCTTGGTTTTCACCTCTTTGGAGACTTCCTCGGCGCGCTGCCGCTGCCCTGAGGCAAGAAAGATACCTATACCAACACTGTTACCACCCGCACGGACCTCTTCGGCCACGTGCAATATCTCTTCGAAGTGCTGCGGCGCCGAGCAATAATTAAGAAAGAAAGGGGCAATAGTCAGAAATGTATTTCGATCGCCGAGACGGCGAGCCAGAGCAAGAGCCTGACTGTAAAGTTTATATCCCGCTAAATTATTACTCTTGACGTATTCCACGTGTCCAAGAAAACCATCAGCAAAGGCACGCTCTTTAGTATCGGGACTTGCGTAATGGTTGAGACGCTCTATCCACTGAATCATCTCTGGAGGAATAATATTTACACCTTGTTCGTTGCCAATAGCCCACCCAGCCGCCATGCAGGCCCGAGCTGCCCTTGAGGTGTCGCTGATACTTTCAGCCAGGGCAAACGCCGCCGGCGCTTCGATGTCAATAATACGCCTGACGTCCGGAACAGAAAGCAAAGTATCACATAGCGACAGCAGCAGGTCGCATTGCTTGGCCTTATCATCGGGATTCAGCACCTTCTGCACTTTGATAGTTTGGTCTAATAGCCTTGCCGCCTCGCCATAAGCATAGACATCCATGGCCCGTTTGGCGGCCAGTTCACCATACTGAACCGCCTTGGCCAGGTCGGCGGGGTCAGTGGAGTGGGAAAAGTGCTCGGCCAGCTCGGAGGCATGCTCCTCCAGGCGCTTGGCGTACTGCGTCTCCAGGGCACGCGCCACCTGCTGGTGCAGCTTCAGGCGCTGCGGGGCTATCATCTCCTCGTAAAGCGTCTGCCGGAAAAAGGCGTGCGTGAACCGGTAGCGCACCGCCCCAAGCTGCGAGCGCTCCTCCAGCACGGATAGCTGCACCGCCTGCTTGAGCGCGTTAACAAAGGTTTCCTCATCTATCTTAGCTACGGCCTTAAGCGTCTCCAGCGTAAACTCCCGCCCGATGACGGACGCAATGGAAAGAAGCTGATTACATTCCTTACTCAATAGCGACAGCCTCTTGCCGATGACATCTCTTAATCCCTCCGGGATATTCATCTCCAGCGGGGTATCCTTGGCGGGACGCCACCTTCCCTCTTTCTGTTTAATGAGGCCCTCCTCGGCGAGATAGCGCACCACCTCCTGCACGAAGAGCGGATTGCCCTCCGTCTGGCGGTGCACCGCCTCGGCCAGGCCCCAGGGGACGCTTTCCCGGGTGATGCTCTCCAGCATGCGCCTGACCTCGTCGGCGTTGAGTCCCCGCAGGATAACGCGCCCGTAGGTGGCGACGCGCCTTAACTCGGCTAGAGCGGCGGAAAGCGGGTGGGTACGGTCGACCTCTACGTCACGATAGGTGCCGACGATAATTAATCTTGCCC
>CAZYGF010000170.1:0-2248 GCA_964647575.1 Microcaldota archaeon | reverse complement strand
GGCTGGAGATGTCCACGCTGGGGACGAAGATGGCAGAGCGGGGAATATGAGGATATGGGACCTGGAGCCTGCAAGGCTGTGCCGCAGCCATCTTCTCGGCGAGCACAGGGAGCTCCACGCCATCTGGTCCATACTGGCAAACGGGAAGAAGGGGTATTCGCGCCATCCTGAAACCCTCCGCTGGAAGGGCAGGATGAAGGCGCTCTATGCGAGGCACGGCGCACTCGTCCGCGAATTCGCGAAACGAGGATACGTTCACAGGAGCCCCCTGGACAAAAGGCTCGCCAGGGGCGCGGCCGTGCAAACGGTGTTTGTCGATACGCCGGCGAACCAGCTGGCCATTCTCAAGAGGAAAAGGTGCGGGTGCAGGATATGAGGATAGGGATTCTTGCTTTCCAGGGCGGCGTTTCAGAGCATCTCTCGGCTACGCGCAGCGCCGCGCGCAGGCTCGGACTCGCATGCGAAATCATGCATGTCCGCACCGTGGAGGAGCTCAGGGGCATCGACGGGCTCATCATACCGGGAGGCGAGAGCCCGGTCCTGCAGAAGCTGTGCGAGCGCGAAGGCCTGTTCGAGGAGCTGAAAAGCGTGCGTTACATATTCGGCACCTGCGCAGGAGCCATAATGCTGGCCAAGGCGATACGCAACGCGGAAAACGGGCAGCGGACGCTCGGCCTCATGGACATCGAGATGGACAGGAACGCCTATGGGCGGCAGGCGGACTCGTTCGAGGAGGAGCTGGACACGTCCCTCGGGGCCGTGCGCGCGGTCTTCATCCGGGCGCCGAGGATAAGGCATGCCGGCCGCGGGGTGTAGGTGCTGGCCAGGCGAGGCGGGGAAATCGTCGCCTGCGAGGAGGAGCGCGACGGCAGGTTCTACCTCGCCACCTGCTTCCATCCCGAGCTGGCCACGACCGCGTTCCACGAGCATTTCCTCATGCGGCTGAGATGAGCGCGGCCCGACAGCCTTGCACCTTAACCCCGTCGTCCATGCGACATCGAGTGCAACTTTCAGACCTGACTGAAGCCGCAAGGCCAGGTGTAACACAAGTATATAAACATGTGTTCATATACTACCACGTATGGCACTGAACCCGAATCCAGCAGTGAAAGCCGACATCCTCAGAGAGCTGAGGCGGATTGCTGGAACAGTTGAAACTCGAAAGGGCAAGAGAGAATTCGGCAGGGTTAGCCTGCTTGTAGAGAAAATATTCGATCCCAAAACACCGTCATACCAACTAAGCATCATGGGAATGGCAAGCGAGTTCATAAAGCACGGATTCCACGTACCAGGAACCGAGATGGGGGCATACTCCGGATTGATTGTAAGACTCCAGCAAGTCTTAATCGGGCTTGGATACCGGGAAGATATCTCCACATACCAGGAGCATACCGCATTGGGAAGCACGACGGGTAACTATGCAAAAACGCCATATACGCCAATCGGAGTCTTGGAAGGAAAATTAACCATTGAAGACGCCCGTCAGGCAAGGATTTTAGAGGTGACAACGGCTGTATTTGCCGCGAACTATGGCCTTAATGGCGGAGTTGGGTATACCCACGTCTCTCTCGAACAACTGGACGATGCCGGAAACAGCGTCAGAGACCCAAGACCTGTTGATGTGGGCAAACTTCCAGCAGCTTACCGTGCATTCAGGGCAGGCCACATGACATTCGGGCAGATGCTGGATGCATGCGCGATACCGGCGCAGAGGGCGCCTGATTTTCCGTTTAGGAGAGATTAGAAAAACAGCCGGACTGATTTGCTCCCCTGAGTGCAGGATTGACTTCGGGTGCAAAGCTCCGCCCAGCCAACTCTTTATATTCCTTTCTAGCCATAGTCCCTGACGCGAAAACGAGTTTTAGCACAGCTAATCTCACGGTGATACTGCTATGGGAATCAGACCTGGAAGGGCGATAAGGGATGCGGACAAGGTGGCATGGACAAGGTTCTCCAGGCGCAAGCCCAGGAAGTCCTTCATCAAGGCCATGCCCCACGCCGACCTCCACCAGTTCAGGATGGGCGTGCAGAAGAGCGACTACGACCTCGTCATGAACCTCAGGTGCGAGGGCGACCTCATACTCAGGGACAACGCCATAGAGAGCGCAAGGCAGAGCGCCAACAAGCAGCTTGAGAAGACCATCCTCGGGGCATACTATTTCGTCGTCAGGGTCTACCCCCACCACATCATAAGGGAGAACAAGATGATCGCCGGGGCAGGAGCCGACCGCCTCCAGAAGGGCATGCG
>CAZYGF010000169.1:0-2251 GCA_964647575.1 Microcaldota archaeon | reverse complement strand
CAGCCTGGGCCCCCTTCAGGGCCGCCCCTGCGGCTTCGGCCTCCTTCTTCATCCTCTCCACGGTTCCGGCCGGTGTGGTCATGCCCTGCGGGAGCTCCAGCTCCTCGAAGCCGCCCTCCTGGAGCAGGGGCTCCACCTTCTCCAGGCCCTTCCTGTCGAAGAGGACCAGCGCGGCAGGCGCGCCGGGCTCCTGTATGAATGTCGCGGCCGGCTCGAGCCTGCCCTTCAGCGCCGCTGCCTTTTCCGGGGCGATCTCCCCCACCTTGAACGCTAGCGTGCGCGTGCTGAGCTTGCTGAAGTCGACGCTTTTGTAATTGGACAATTTTTCCGCGATGGCCGCCCCGTTCTCCAGCGCCTTTATGCCCTCCATGAGCGTTGCGCACTGCTGGTTGAGCGATTTCAGCCTTTCCTCCACGCCGAGCTTCCTGGCCTCCTCCAGCGCCCTCGCGCCAGGGATGAGCTCAGGCTCCTTCCCCTCCTTCTTCCCGGCGGAGGCCTCCATTATGGAGAGAGCCGAGCGCAGCTTCAGCAGCTCGGCGGACAATTCGTCGAATGATGCGAGCGGCGCCCCATCGCCGAGCCCCTCATAGGAGGACTTGCGGATGTCTACGACTCCTGCCTCATGGAGGTCCTTGATGAGCTTCTCTAGCCGCGACTTGAGTACGATTATCCTGACCTTTTTCATTCTCTTCGGACGCAACATCTGTTTTCCCCGCACTAGAGGCTGCCGATGAACTCCTTCACCAGCTTCGAAACCGCCTGCGCACCGAGGCCCTGGGCGCTGGTCTTGGCCGCCGCTTCCTTGGCCTTCTTGACCAGCTTCTGGACCTCGCTTTCGATGGCCTCGCTTCCCTTGCGCAGCTGCTCATTCTTGAATGAGACGATCTCTTCCTCTGCTTTCGTGCGTTCGCCCAGCGCCTTCTCCCTGGCCTCGCGCACTGTTTTTTCCGCCTTTTCCTTGGCGGAGTTAATGAGACGGTCGTATTCCTCTTCCGCGTTCCTTATTTCCTTCACTGTTTCCACAAACGCTGGCTGCTCTGAAGTTTGATGCATACTGACACCAGGACAAGTTACTGAACCTAATGTTAAAACGAAGTCTTTAAATATTTAGTCCATGGCCCGCCGCCATTGCCGCGGAAATGAGCCCGGGTAAAGCATATAAACGGCGTTTTCAGCAATGTCCTCATGAAGCCCCACCCGAATCCCAGAATAAAACGGAAGTTATTTAAACGTATACATATACGTATATACCATGAGCCAGCTGATAAACGTTTCCGACGAAGTTTACGAACGCCTCACAGCCCTGAAGAAGATCAAGGACGAGAGCTATACCCGCCTCATAGCCGAGCTGCTAGGTGCAAACGAATCCAAGACATACACCATGCTGGACGTTTTAAACGAAATAAGGGCGCAGGACCGGTCTTTCAAAGGGAAGAAGGAACGGATAGACCACGATCTCATAGCCTATGGTGTTTCCCGTGAAAGTTCTTGACACCTCCTACCTGGTCTCTCTGTTCCTTGCAAGGGACACCAACCACCAGAAGGCGGAAGGATTGGCGCAGAAAAATCTGGATGAGCAGCTATTGCTTCCCGAACCCATACTCCATGAGACCATGACCGTAATCCTCTATCTGGCCGGAATCGAGAAATGCAGGGAAGTCTATGACCGCCTGGTGCACAACAAACAGATTGAAGTGGTCCGGTTCACCAGGGATGAATCAGAAGAGCTGGCCAGGATGTTCCTGGGCCAGAGGACGAAGCTGAGCTTCCAGGATGTCTCGGTCGTTTATCTGTCCAAAAAATCAAAGTCCAGGGCTTTGGCTTTTGACAATGGGATTTTGAAGCTGACCGGCTGAGCGGGCGTTCAGCTCGCGTCCCGCACCCCCACCCCCGCTCGCGTCCGTTCCCGTGCGTCATTCCCCGTCCGCACGGGGCTGGGAATCGTCTTTTTAAACTTTCGGTATCATACTTTATTCATTCTGGGGCACAGGACCACCCGGTGTGGCTGCAGGCTTTTCCTGAAGAGAAAATTGCCAGAAGATGTGATGTGAATGGGTGCTTACAAATACATAACGCAGACGTTGCAGAAGCAGTACAAGGAGAGGGACGCCACGTTCAGGGCCAAGATAATGGCCTGGAGGAGCGAGGCGCCGATAACCCCGGTCGAATACCCGTCCAACCTCATCCGCGCAAGGCGGCTCGGCTACAAGGCCAAGCAGGGCTACCTCATAGTGCGCACGCGCGTGGACAA
>CAZYGF010000168.1:0-2314 GCA_964647575.1 Microcaldota archaeon | reverse complement strand
TCAGCGCACCCCGAGGTCGGCCCTGACATAAAGGTCATGGGCCTGAGGGAAAAGAGCAGGATAAAGCTCACCGTGGCCTGTGCATTCATCTCAAGGCACATACCTGACATCGCCACCTATGTGGAGCGCAAGGAGCGCCTCCGCGGCGACCTCGTCAGGCTCGCCAAAAAATTCACCAAAGACGAGGTGGAAGTGGCGGTGAATGCCGCGGATGACGTAAAGGCCAAGTCGGTCTATATAACGCTCACAGGCACGAGCGCTGAGATGGGCGATGATGGCAGCGTGGGCAGGGGCAACCGGGTGAACGGCCTGATAACCCCTATGCGTTCCATGACCATGGAAGCCGCAGCAGGCAAGAACCCGGTCAACCACGTGGGCAAGCTCTATTCCGTGCTGGCAAGCGAGGCCGCCGCGTCAATAGCGAAGGACCACCCTGACATCGAAGACGTTACAATCACCCTTCTTTCGCAGATTGGGAGACCCATAGACCAGCCCAGGATGGCATCCATCTCCCTGATAGCCCCGGCAGGCGACTTCAAGCGGCTGCAGGCAGCCGTCAGGCACGAGATGGACTGCAGGCTGGAAAACATCACCGAAGTCACGAACCGCATCGTAGAAGGCAAAACCCCACTTTTTTAAACCCTTCGAAACATCAACATTACAGGAAGCTTAGAATTATTGTTCCCTGGCCGTGTCCGGGCCAATTCTCATAGCGACCGCAACAATAAGGTGGAAAATAATGCAAAAATCCCCAACAACCAGACCTATTGCCCCGTCTACTGACAAGCCCAGGCCAATTACGCAGTTGAAATTGCATCAGGAAACGATTGCAGGCAAGAAAATAGTCCTTGTCGTAGCAGACCTGGAATCGGATAAGCGGCATGACTGCTTCGCCGATATGGCCCGCATGTGCATGCCCACGGTCAGCCTTTCGCCCATATCCTGGCAGGACTTCCTAAATGCCCTCCCAACCCTTGATGCAGACATCATATTCATATGCAGCACGAGCTATGGCCAGGACGGCTTTGGCACGCTGAGGGCCGACCTGAAAGCGTTCAGAGGCAGGAACCCCAAGGCTGTTGTTGCCCTGGCAAACCCCCCCCTGGCGCATGATGCCCTGCATTCACTACACTCCAGCAATCTCTTTGACCATGTGGACCGCCACGATGTTTTCTCCATACCATTCCTGCTCAAAGGCGTGGAATTGTTCGTAAGAAGGCAGGAACTTCAGTAGGTTGATGATATGCTCATTCCTAAAACTCCTGGAAAACCAGTTGCAGTTGCGGCTGCAGAATCCGGCAAGCCGCGCATAACTGCCGCGCCGCTCATCAGCCGCAGCGCCAGGAAAATAACTGACGTCCTCCAACACAAGCGCGTATGCCAAGTGCTGAACGACACAAGCTTCGAAAAGTCTTTCCCCAATCACGTCGCCATAGACTATGGCCATCTATACAAATTCGAGATAAAGTCAGGCGAACCGATAGACCCGCTTCTATTGGACTCCGGCATGACCATCACAAACATGTCCGTGTTCCTGCGCATGCTTCCTGCCCGGCAGGAGCATGAAGCGGACCAAACGGCCCCCAAGGCGCCGTTCCTGTCAAAGGACCTCATAATCCTGGATTCGCCTGTGCTTCTGGAGGCGGGTGCATTCGATAAGCTTGAGGCCGGCCTCGCGGTTTTCCGCAGCACGCATCCCAAAGCTGTAGTCATTGCCGGAAAGCCGGCAGATGAGGCGGCCATGCTCCAGATGGAAGTGCTCAAGAAGAAGGGCCTCGTGGACATTGTGGTCACCAAACCCCGCACGTCCAGCAAGCTCATGCTCTGCGGAGCGAATATCCTCGAGCAGAAACTCCATAAATTGGACGCGGCATTAGAGGCTGGAAAGGTGGCACTGCACTGCGACCCAGCCGACGTCCACGAAACCGTGCTAGTAGAGCCTCTTCAGTAAAATTAGGAAATGGGCCCACGCGGGATCGAACCGCGAATCTCTACCATGTCAAGGTAGCGTCTTAACCATTGTCAGCCTTGTTGGCAAATCTTGAACGGATTGCCGTTCAAGGCTTTCGACTATGGGCCCTGATTAAATAGCAAAACACTTCTGCCACGATGTGATTTTATACTTATCTTCACTCGCCGTGCGTCTCTCCTGCGGATTTCGAGGGCTTGCCCCTGAAATCCTTCGCTGCCTTCATGAACTCCACGAAAAGCGGCGCGGGGGTTTCGAGCCTGCTCTTCAGCTCCACGTGCGCCTGCGTGGCGACGCCGAAGCTGTCCTTCCATTCGGTCATCTCCACGACGCCTTTCGGGTGCG
>CAZYGF010000167.1:0-2380 GCA_964647575.1 Microcaldota archaeon | reverse complement strand
CATGCGTCATGTTTTCCTACCTGACGACCGGCCAGCCGACGAAAGCGGTCTCGTGCTACAAGGGAAAGAAAATCAGCGCTAACATAACCATAGATTTCAAGAGCAACAAGCCCGTGTTCGAGGAACTCGGCGCCGAAGAGCCGGCTGCCGAGGGCGAGAGCGGGCTGACGGTGACGTCCGAGTTCAAGGACGTGAAATACGAGCGGAGCAACTACGGCGTTTACGAATACCTGCGCAGGACCGCGCTGGCCAACCCGCACTGCAGCATAACGCTCGTCGAGCCGGGCGACCAGAAGTCGGTCTTCCCGCGCTCGGTGGAAATAAACCCCAGGCGGCCGTTCGAGATAAAGCCGCACCCGCTGGGCATAGGCACGCACGACCTGCTGGAGTTCGCCAAGCACAGCAAGGACTACAGGAAATTATCCGCATTCCTCCAGAACACGTTCTCCAGGCTCAGCGCGGCCAGGGTGGAAGAGCTGAGGGCGCTGGTGCCCGGCGTGGATTTCGACAAGAACCCCCAGGAGCTGGACTGGAACGAGGCTGAGCTCATAGTCAGGGCGTTCCAGCAGGTGAAATGGATTGCGCCTGCGACGGACTCGCTCGTTCCCATAGACAAGGAGCAGATTGAAGCTTCGTTCACGAACATATTCAGGCCGGAGGTGCTCGTGGTGACCGAAAGGGCCCCCAAGGTCTATCGCGGCGGCATACCGTTCATGGTGGAGGTCGGCCTCGCCTACGGCGGCGGCCTCGTTTCCGCGGAGAAGAGGGGCGAGGTCATGCGCTTCGCCAACCGCGTGCCGCTTCTTTTCGACAGCGGCGGCTGCGCCATAACCGAGACGATAAAGTCCATGGACTGGAAGCGCTACGACATAAAGAAGTTCGAGGAAGAGCCCATCGCGGTGCTCGTAAACCTGGTGAGCGTGCACGTGCCATATACTAGCGCGGGCAAGCAGGCGATTTCCAACGAGGAGGACATCATGGACGAGATAAAGTTCGCGCTCATGGAGGCGTCCCGCGGCGTCCAGAAATACCTCTCCGGCAGGAGGAGGGCGCACGAGATGGCCAGCAAGAAGAAGCTGGTCAGCAGGTACGTGCAGCAGCTCTCGTCAGACCTGGCCACGCTGTCGGGGGAGAAGAAGGATCTCCTCGCGAAGAAGCTCACGCAGATAATAGAGGAGAAGTACGCCCAGGAGGATGCGGCCGAAGAGGCAGGGGGCGGAGGCGCGGAAGAACCGGCTGAAAAGCCTGAAGAGGGTGAGGAAGAATGAGCGACGCCACCAAAAAGCTAGAGGCGCTCGGCAAGCAGATGGTCAGCCAGATAGAGAAGGGCGATGGGCCGACGTTCGAAACTGTGCTCCGCACGAAAAGCAATACCATTTACGATGAGGCGCTCGGCTGCCTGCGCAGCGGCGACAAGAAGGAGCTGAGGAAATTCCTGAGCATGGCCCAGGCGCGCACCTTCATGCAGACCGTTGCCATAGGCGCGAAGACGAAGCAGTTCCTGAGGGAGAACCTGCACACGTCCATCAGGGGCCTTTTCTACCAGCTGAAATTCACCCTCGGCGAGGACATAGACGAGGACCTGTTCACGGAGCAGAGCGAATCCAATGCGCTCATAGAGGACATAGAGGTCGCGCTCAGGATAAAGAGGGAGGACCTCAACCTGACCACCGACAGGAAGGGGTTCGTGGCCGGCCCGATGACAATCCTTGACAGGTTCGGCGGCGAGGAGACGCTCATAGACCTGACAAAGCAGGGCAGGAGCGGCTGGAGCATACCGAGCGATGTGGACAACGGCATGGAAATCAAGACGCTGGACGCAGACTACGTCCTTGTAGTCGAGAAGGACGCGCTCTGGCAGAGGCTGAACGAAGATAAGTTCTGGAAGAAGGAGAACTGCCTGCTGGTGACGCCCAAGGGCCAGTCCACCAGGGGCACGAGGCGGCTTTTGAGGAAGCTGGCGGACAGGAAGCTGCCAGTCTACTGCCTCATGGACTGTGATGCGTGGGGATGGTACATCTACTGGACCATAAAGACAGGCAGCATGAACCTCGCCTACCTTGGCAGGGACTTCGCGGTGCCAGAGGCGAAATTCCTGGGCGTGACCATGAGCGACATAAAGGAGTTCGACTTCCTTGAGAAGCTGACGATGAAGGCAAAGGACGTGGACGTGAAGCGCGCCGAGGAGATGCTCGGCTACCCGTGGATAAACCGCTATGACGACTGGGTGCGCGAGCTGAAGATGGTCCTCAAGACGAAGAAGAAGATAGAGCAGGATGCGCTCCAGGGCCAGCGGCTCACGTTCGTGGGCGAGTACATCAACAGGAAGATAAAGAACAGGGAATGGCTGTCCTGATTTCAGCCGGTCGTCGGGCCGAGG
>CAZYGF010000166.1:0-2401 GCA_964647575.1 Microcaldota archaeon | reverse complement strand
CTGAGCCCACGGTTATCTATATTATGCAGTCTTCTCCTATTTAAATCTGTGTAACCAGTTTCGTCGTGCGACGAAGTGCTGTCGTTATTCGGTCTCTATCCTGGGGGCAAGGTAATACACGACTTTCGCGCCCTCAATCTCATATTCCAGCTTCAGCGGCCTGTCGGTCTCCAGGCTGATTTTCACGAGGGAACCCCCTGAGGCAGCCTTCACCATGTCCTCCATGTACTGGAGCGGGAACGTGGCCCTTACGGGCTCTGCGGTGTGCAGCTGTGGCACCTCTGCCGACCCGTTGTCGAACTCAGCCTTGACCTCGCCGCTCTCGCCTCTCACGTCGACGAGGAACTGTTGCGGCGTGAGCTGGAGCCTCACATGGGAGCTTATCAGCTTCGCGTCCTTGAGCGTCTCCCTTATGGCATCAGCCTTGACCATGACATAGCTCTTGAACTCGATTTTCGGCTCCCGCTGGCTCCTTTCCCCGCTTTCTATGAGCGGCACCTTGAAGGTTCTCTTGTGCTTGTCCCCCAAGAACCGCACCACCAGCCGCCCTTCCTCCACGGCGAGCTCCACCTTTTCGCCTTTCTTGCCGCGTGAAAGCACGTTGGACAGCTGGGTTATGTCTATGCCTATCTTGCGCTCCTCGGCGACGTTGTATTCGACGAATGCGCTCTTGGGCATGGTGAAAGACACCATGGAGATCTGCGAAGGGTCCATCGCCATGAGATGGAGGCCATCCGCCTTCACCTCGAACTGCCCTTCCTCGACAAGGCTGACTATGCAGTCTATCACAGACTTAAGCGCTGGGGCGTCCTGTACTACCAATCTCATGCTTCCACCTCTCAGCCTACACTGGGGTGTAAAACAATATAATGGTTCTTGTGACGCCGTGTCGGGCGTTTCCATGAGCGCGCCCAGCACCTGGTGCTGCCGGCCAGATTCAGGTGGCAACTCGGTAGCTACTCTTGTCGTCATCGCCTTGCGGCTGTGTCTGGGACGGTATCGTCATCGTTGCCGATAGGATTAGTGCCGGCTTCTGTTTTAAATCAGCGGTATGATTCGCTCTTCTCCATGGGCCGCTGCGGCCTCGGCGCCCTGGGCATGCGCGGCATCAGCTGGCCTGAGCGCAGGAGGAGCAGGACCGCTAGGGCGATTATGAAAACGCCGACGAGGAACTCGCCGCTCCCCTTCATCTTCAGGAAATCAGTGACGAACGAAGCTATGCCGAGCAGCACGAAAAGCAGGCCGACGAGCAGGAGGAAGTCCCCGGTTACCGAAAGTGCCGCCGCCCTCATGACCATCGGCCTGATGTCCGGCTCTTCAGCGTTTTCCTCTTCCACGGGTTTCGGTGCTGCCATCTAGCCCACCCTGTGCTGCCTGACCTTTATGCCGGCGTCCTTCAGCAGCCTCATGGGCGTCTCGGCCATGGGGTAGTCGAGGTTGTACACGACTTCCTTTATGCCGGCGTTGATTATCATCTTGGTGCACAACAGGCAGGGCGAGAACGTGGTGTAGATGACCGAGTCCTTTATGCTTATGCCATGGTAGCTTGCCTGGACGATGGCGTTCTCCTCGCCGTGGCTGCACAGGCACTCATCAAGGTTCTTGCCCGACTCGGTGAACTTGTTGCACCTCGGACAGCCCCCCTCTGAGCAGTTGCGCGTGCCGCGCGGCGTGCCGTTATACCCCGTCGAGATTATCCTCTTGTCCTTGACTATGACCGCGGCGACCTTCCGCTTCACGCAGTTGCTGCGCGATGCCACGACCTTGGCTATGCCCATGAAATAATCGTCCCAGCTCGGCCTTGACAGCTTGAATTCGTCTGAAACCTCTGCCAGGGCCGTGTCCACCTTGTCATGAAGTTCATTGAGGTCGCCTTCGTTGACTATGGTCTTCTGTGCGAGCGCGAACGTGCCCTTCAGGTTCTGCTTGTTCTTGTCCGCGTTCTCAATCTCCAGCTTCTCTATCTCCACGAAGGCAGTGTATGTCTGCGGGTCCTCCTCCCTGCGCCTGGCGCGCGTCCTCTCAAACCTGACCTCATTGGGCGCGGTGATATAGAACAGGAAGAACCTGCCGAGCTTCTTCAGCTCCTCCACCTCTGCCGGGTTGCGTATTGAATCCACGACGTAGTTCTTGTCGTGCTGGAGCTTCTGGGCGATCTTCGTGCCGAGCACGCCGGGCCCGAACTTCTCGCGCAGCTCATTGCCTCTGGCTATGAGGTTCTCGCGCGTCACCGGCTTGCCGTGCGCCCTGAGCTCCTCGCGTATGACGTCCGACAACGAGTAGTAGTAGAATCCCTTCTTCATGAGATACTCAGCGACAGTGCTCTTGCCCGCGCAGTTCTCGCCTGTAAGCCCGATTATCATAAGAATCCCCTGCCTTATGCGGATTGGGCTTGTCGTTA
>CAZYGF010000165.1:0-2402 GCA_964647575.1 Microcaldota archaeon | reverse complement strand
GCATGCCCCATGATGAACGAGATGATAAGCCAGATAAAGGAGAAGCTGGACGAGATTCCGGGCACGGACATCGAGGTTTCCATAACGTTCGAACCACTCTGGACCCCGGACCGGCTCAGCGAAAAAGCGAAGATAAAGCTGGGGATAGTATGAGACTGACATTCTACGGAGGGGCGCAGGAGGTCGGCAGGACCTGCATGGTGCTTGAGGAGGGCCAGAAGAACCTCATGCTGGACTGCGGCATCAAGCTTGGCGAGAAGACAGAATACCCGCTCCTCCACGACGACGAGCTCCGCCGCATACGGAACGTGACCATATCGCACGCGCACCTGGACCACAGCGGCTACCTGCCGCACGTATATGCCAAGGGGGCAAAGCCGCGCATCTTCCTGACCAAGCCGACGCGCGACCTCATGGGCGTGCTCCTGCCTGACTATTACCGCATCCACCAGGGCGAGCGCGAGACGCGCAAGCTGTTCACGTCGAAGAACGTCGACGACGTCCTCAAGGACGCGCGCATGCACGAATACAACGAGCCGTTCACCAGCGACTTCAGGCTGACATTCCATAATGCCGGCCACGTCATGGGAAGCGCGATGACGCACGTGGCCGAGGCCGGCGGAATCGTCTTCACAGGAGACATCTGCATGAGGAAGACGCGGGTGCTCGACCCCTGCGACCGCAACCTCCACGCGAAGACGCTCCTCATGGAAAGCACCTACGGCGGCAAGGACGACATAATCCCAAGCTACAAGGAGAGCTACCAGAAGATGATACACGTCATCAACCAGACCATGAACAAGGGCGGCCACGTGATAATCCCCAGCTTCGGCATCGGCCGCGCCCAGGAGGTCCTGCTCGCCCTGGACGACTACATGCGCTCGGGCGCGCTCGCGCCGACCAAGATATTCATCGACGGGATGATAGACAAGTCCATGAAGATATACAGGCACAACGCGTTCTACGCCAACGACGACATCAAGAAGCGCATACTCATGAGCGAGGACGACCCGTTCAAGAGCCCGAACTTCCACCACCCGCGCTCCAAGACGCGCGAGGACGTGCTCAAGGAGCCGTCCATAATCGTGACGACGTCCGGCATGCTCAGCGGCGGCCCGGTCATGTTCTACCTGGAGAAGCTTGGCAGCAACCCCAGGAACACAATGATATTCGTCGGCTACCAGGCAGAGGGCACCCCTGGCAGCCGCGTGCTGCTGGGGGAGAAGGTCCTGCAGCCCAAGGACCCGCGCAGCAGGCCGATAAAGCTCGGCCTGCGTGTGGAGAGCGTGCGCCTGTCCGGGCATGCAGACTTCAACGAATTGATACAGTTCGCCCACTCCGTGAAGGGGCTGAAGAAGGTATTCCTGATGCACGGCGAGAAGACCGACCTGCAGGCTGTGCTGGAGAAGAAATACGAGGTAATCATCCCGCGCATGCTGGAAACCTACTCTGTGTGATGGCTGCCGCTCTCCTCCTGATAAAAATCCGGTAAAAAAACCTAAGAGATGTCCGCGCAGTCCCTGGCGCCAGAGTAGAACGGCAGGTCGCAGCTGTGCTTCGCATCGCTGCCTATCTGGGCATGTATCGTGCCGCTTGTGCCGTTGGCTGCGGTTATGAGTATGTACGTGCCCATGTTGGTCCAGTTGAAGACCTGGGCGCCGGTCGCCGTCCATATGACCCCGTTGCAGGTCTGGTTGGCCTTCGGGCCGCACCACACGGAGACCCAGCCGACGTATCCTGGATATAGGCTGTCGCTGCCGAATATGGCGCACCACTCGGTCCTGCCGTTGTCAGTGCCGCCCCCGGTGCCTCCCACGGTTATGGGGGCAAGGCACACCGGGCCCATCACAGCCGGCAAGCCTGTATCGACTTCCGCAAGGCCCTGCAGCTGCCCGCTCGTGTTGTAGTCGGGCGCGTTGTAGCGGGTTCCTGCCGCGCTGTCGTTGGTGTGGGTTCCGCCCAGGCCGCCGATGAGGTCGTATATGGCGTTGGTTGCGTTTATCGGGACTGCAGTGCCGCTGCGAAGGTCATATGCGTGCATTTCGAAGTATTGCGTCTTGTTCACGCCCATTTTCGCGCTGGGCGGGTTGAACTGGCATGAGAAGTCAGGCTGAATCACTGTCACAGTGGAGTTGCACAGCGCCTGGCCGCTAGTGTAGGTGAGAAGGCCGACCGAGCCGGCTGGCGACGTCGGGTATGCCCATGCGTGGGTCTCGTCGGTCTCGGCTGCTATGAAGCCGCCTGATATGCCTGACCATGCCCATGCATTGCCGATGCAGTCGATTACGGTGTTCGCGCTGTTCCTGCATGTGACCGTGAACGCGCCGGCCATGAGCTGGCCGAGCGCCGTGCTGTTCGGCTGTATCTCGCAGGTGTAGGGCTCGCCTCCCTGGTTGCTGACG
>CAZYGF010000164.1:0-2403 GCA_964647575.1 Microcaldota archaeon | reverse complement strand
ACACAACTACCAGGTCTACGAATTCTCAAGCCTGAAGAACTACTACGCGGTATTGCTGATGCCGACGCCGTGGCAGTACGAGTGGCTGGAGGCGTTCATACACATCATGGGCAGGGAAGAGGTCATTTTCGGCGACCATGAGTACTGGAAGCCGAAAACTGAGTATTCGTCCGTTGGCGGATGCTACTACAGCTGCAAGTTCGCCGTGCTCGAGGCATTGGAGAGGATGAAGAGGCAGGCCGGCGCCATAGTGCTGCGCGAAGCGTACGAGGGCTACGTCCCGCTGGGCGTGTTCAACGTGCGGGAGAACGTGCGCAATGCGCTGAAGCAGCAGCCGCACGAGTTCGACTCGTTCCGCTCATCGCTGAATTACATATCAACGAAGCTGCGCCTGCCGCTGTCGCGCTTCGTGGAAACCGGGCCGCTGCTGCGCCAGGCGCTTTCGTCCAGGCAGACTACGCTTTCCCAAGCGGGGTTGCAGCAGTAGAAGGACCTCAAGGACCCACGCACGCCCAGAGCGTGCGTGCCCGTCAGCAGGCAGCCTTTTAAGATTTAGGTAACAAAGCGGTTTTATGGCGGAAGGAATAATTGCATTCAGCCGCGGCACTGCCGCCACTGTGGAAAGGCCGAAGCCCAACTACGGACGTTTCATCGATGACGTGCGGAGGGGCAGCCTCGTCAACCTCCCGGACAGGCTGAAGGGCGTCGTGCAGAGGATGCAGGACACCGGCGGGAAGGCAGGGGCCGGCGCCAAAATCAACGACGTGCTCGTCGCTTTTGCAGGCACAGGCAACCAGTTCGTCATGAACACGGCCAGCCGCCTGGCGGAAGCCGCCGAGGCGGGCGTATTCAGCCACCCGGACGCGCACAAAATCATGAAGGAGCTCATGCGCCAATGCCCGGCAGCAGCCGACTCGGTGCCGAAGCTGCTCGCTGACCTCAAGCGCGACCTGGGCGACAGGTTCTACGGCCTAAGAGGGGAGGACATCACGCGCATCGCAGGCCGCTCCATGAGGGCAAGCGGAAGCCACTGCCCAAAGGCGATACATATGAAGATGGCCGAGCTCACCCTTCGCGGCGAGTTCGACCACATACCGCAGATGCACGCGCTCAGGATGGAAAAGGCGGTGGCGCCGGAGCAGGCCGCGACGATAAACGAGTTCGCAACCTCCACCGCTGCGGTGCAGGCGCCTGGCCCATATGCGGAATTCAGGCCTGCGCAGGCCGTTTCAGACTATTACTCCACTTCTGTCGCTGAAAAGCAGATCCCGCTGAAGCTCATGGAGTTCAATGCACCGTCCCAGATGCAGCAGGCGAACAGACTGAGGAGCATGCCGTTGGCCGAGCCGGTGATTGTGAGGGAAGCCATCCACCGCGCCCCACGCGCCACGAGCCAGCCGCTGCCGCGGGAACCGGTGCTCAGGGGGCGCGAGGAGCAGAGGGCGCCTGTAAAATCTGCCGAGCCGCAGGCAAAAATATTGAAGCAGGTTGCGCCAGAGGCGAGGCAGCAGGCGCCAAAGGAGCCGTGCCAGGCGCAGAAAGCCAGGCCGGCCATCATTAATGCGCTGCAGCGCATGGAAAACAAAAAAGAGAAATGCCTGAAATTCCGTGAACGCATGGTCCAGCTGCCGGAGGCCAGGCCGCAGACGCCAGGGGGGGCTGCATGCGAGGCCCAGCCAGTCAGGCATGCGGAGAAACCTGCACCGCTGAAACGGCTCAGGAAAAAACTGCGCACCACCATCCGCCGCGTGCGCGAGCTTGCGCGCACGGCCAAAAACAAAATCGCTGAGAGAAGGGCCGAAGCCAAAAAGCGCAGGGAGCTGAAGCCGGCAATCGCGAAGCATGTTCCAAAGAAGAAGGAAAAGAGCGCCCGGGTTGCCGCAATCGCGAAAAAGAAGGCAAAAATCGTTCTGTCCCTTCCGGTGGGGGGGAGGAAGAGGAAGGTGGAGAACGACCGCATGACTGAAGCCCGCAAAAAAACCGCGCCACAGGCACGCGGGCCTGCGATGCGGCGCAGCATGCTACGGCCGCCATCGCGCAGGGGAAGGGCCAGGCCCCGCTTCCTGAAATTCCTCATCGCGCCAGGATTCTTCTCGCTTCGCAGGCAGAGGAAAAATAGCGCCGTTCGCATCAGAAATCCTTTTTAAAGCTTGAGTTTGAAATAGCGCCATGCATTACCGCTACATAATACTGTTTCTCCTCCTTTCGTGTGTGGCGTATGCCGAGGACGATGTCACTGTGCTGCAGCCGGAGCATGGCAACTGCACGGGCTATAACGATTCGTTCAACGTACAGGTTCTTGATGCCAAGTCTAGGCCAATACCCGATGCGGGGGTGACGGCCACCTATGACCGCGGGGCGACTTTCGGCTCACAGTACTTCACCACGCCCGTGCGGCGCACG
>CAZYGF010000163.1:0-2411 GCA_964647575.1 Microcaldota archaeon | reverse complement strand
CTGCCGACTGCCATTCCTATCCCCCGATGATTCTGCACGTGTACAAGCCGCTGTCTCCCATGAAATAGACCGCAGCCACCGTATCCCCGATTTTCTCCATCATGGGGACGGGCTCAGAGCTCAAGGCACCCAGGAAGGCCTGCAACTCGCCAGCAGCCTTCTCGTTGCTGCTGCCGGGCATGCTGAGTTTCAGCACATAGTTCGCGCCCCGGGCTTGCCATTCCAGGGCTATCGTCGAAAGCTGCTGCCCAGCCTCCTTGATTATGACCGTCCCCTCTTTCACATCCGTGGTATGGCACAACGCGTATCTTGTTTCGGTTCTGTTGATGTGTTCCTGCAGGGGCACCAATAATTCATGCCTCCACCCCGGCTGCATCCTCTCGAGATTAGTGACTATGCCACCATCGGCGCACCGCGATTTGAAGATGCCATATGCCCTTCCCGCTATCATTCCTGCAGCACCCCTGATTTGGGAACTTCACTTTCCAGGCCGGTTATTTTAGCAAGGGCTTGCATCGCAATCCCGAATTGGCTCATGGATACGAATACACCGTTATCGTCCCTGAAATAGACCTCATGCGGAAGGCCCCGCGCGCCACAGGCCACATCCATGCGGAAGCCGCCCGTATTGTAAACGGCCTCGAGCATCTGCGCAACCTCGTAGTTCGTCGAGCCCGGCAGCAGCATCCGGATCATATACCCGGCCCCCTTCCTCTGCCATGCATCTGCCAGGGGGATGAGCGGGCATTCCCCCCGCCCGATTGTCAGCGATCCCTTGTATAGCTGGGCCAGGGGATATGCCGAGAAGTGCGCATTCCGCAGTTTTCCTGCGCTTTCGGTGCCCTTTAAAGGGCCATCGGCAGGAAACATGGGCTCCGGCATTGCCTTCATCCTGCCCATCTCCATCCTCATCCTCACCGGCGCACCTGTGCCCGCCCCCTTTATCCTATTGAGCGCATGCATTATCTCGTTGGCCCTTCGGCATGGGGAGCCAAGGAACATATAAGCCCTGCCTGCGGCTGTAAGGCCTGGCGTGGCTGTGTGTAAGTGTAATGCCCCCCTTTCGTTTCCCATATGACCAAGATATGTTATACAAAGTGTTTATATAAGCTTCTTTCGGCATCCTGAGGGCGTTTCCACAATCTCGTTTCCCAAATATTTATAACCACAAACCACCAATCTTTTCACATGAATGCTAATGCGAACAGAGCGATTGTGCTGCAAAAGCAGCGGACGGATGCGAGGACGGATGCGTTCAGACGTGCCGTGGAAAGATATGACGACCGTACCAGTTCAATCCATGGCTGCGCCCCGGCCAGGACCGAGAGCGGCATGTACATGAGAACCCGCCGCCTCAGCCTGTCCAACGTCTTCGTGGACAACTGGTACGTGAGCATGCCCCTCAAGAGGGAGGACCACGCGAAACTTTCCTGCAACTGGAGGGATGCGGAAGCCCAAATCCGTGCTGGCGTGCCGCGGAAGGCGCTCAATATGCACCTCCACATAATCCGGGCGGTCCGCCTGCTGAAGCACATCCGGCAGGGTTACACGGCAGAGATGCAGGCCACTGAGGAGCTGCTCGCCCCACTTGACAGGCTGAACCTGAAGCTTGCGAGGGCAGGCCAGCGCACCGGCCGCGAGATTGCATCGGCAATCCACTGCCTGCAGGATTTCAGGGATAGCACGCTTGGGAGAAAGCATGCGGCGGTCAAGCGCATAGCAGCCAAAGGCCGCCTCCAAGAGACCATACTGCTCCTCAAAAACACCCTGGGGGTGGCCGACAGCGCCCGTGCCATGGAAGTGAGCAGGGCATGCGCCCAGTTCTCTGCGTTCCGCGCGCGCCTGGGCGAGTGGCGCGACAGGCAGGTCGCAGGCATCGCAGTCTATAACCTCAAGAAGGAATGCGCGCTGCGCGTGGAGCGCGACAGGTGGCTGCTGGCACGGCTTACTGCGTTCGCAGAATCGCTGGAGAAAATATACGAATACGACCTATTTGACCATCACAAGCGTGATGCGCTCATCGAACTGGAAAGCCTGGTCAGCCGCAATGCGCCGAAAGACCTGGTGCTCATGCAGCTGCGGGCAGCAAGCCGGCTTTTCCGCGTGCCTGAAAGGAAGCGGGTAGACGTGGCCGAAGAGGGACTGCTGGCAGCCGACAGGAAAGTGGACTATCTCATCGCCCACTACGGCTGGCTCTATCGCTACGTCAGCAGCGGCCAGCGCGACAAGGCGCTGGCGAAGATTGATTTCATTTCCACGTTCGTGAACGGCAACAAGCCCAGGTTCATCCTCCGTGAGCTTTCCAGGGATGCGGACAAGTACCTCGGGCCGCTGCTCGGGAAGCTTGACGCCGCAGTGGCCGCCTACAACGGCATCCATGCCGCCCAGGACGTCGGCGCCGCATTCGCAGC
>CAZYGF010000162.1:0-2426 GCA_964647575.1 Microcaldota archaeon | reverse complement strand
TTCAGGTTGAGCTGCATGGAAAAGGATTATCCGTTGCGGATTATAAATCTTTAGAGCCGCCGCCCCATCTCCAGGTGGCAATCCAGGAAACCCCATTTCCGGTAAATCTTCCATGACACGGGATTGAGCGCACGCACGGCTATGGACGCGTGGCGTACGCCTTTTTTCCTGAACCAGCGGAACGCCTCGTCCCTGAAGCGCGTCCCGATTCCCTTGCCGCGGTATCCGGGCTTCAGGTATAGGTCGGACATGTGCCCCAGCCTCCTGATGCGGAAGACCGGGATGTTCGGCTTTATGAGGTTGAGCGAGTAGCCGACTGGCTTCCCGCGGTCTTCTGCGATGAGGACGAGCCCGTTCGGCGAGCGGATGTTTTTGAGGGCCCATCTCCTCCAGAGCGATTCAGCGCCCTTGCGCAGTTCTAGGTTCTCGGCCCGCTTGTCCCTGCCACACAGCTTCCTGTGGTGGAGCATGAGGCCGTTCCATAGCGCTGCGAGGGCGTCGATGTCCGCGGGCTTCGCCCTGCGTATGGATATTTTCATGGCAATCCATCTCCGCGAAATATTTTAAGCCAGAGTAACACATCAGGCGGCAACGCTTTGGCTATTTCTTCAGCCCGGTGAGGACCGCGAAGAGCATGACGAGGTAGCCGAGTATCCTGAGAACGGTCACCACGGCCACCAGGGACTCCTCCAGCCCTGCGAGAAGGAGCAGGTGCGACAGGGCGAACAGGCCGAACGCCAGGCTTACGTACAGCAGCAGGCGGTTGCGGCTTGTCAGGTATCCCCAGTGCGCAAAGCCGGCTATGGCCACGGACAAAATCAGGTTCAGCAGGCTCACGATATCGAATGCCATGGCGGAGATGGGCGTGCGGGAATTAAAAATGCTCCTGCCGGGCGGCATTGCATGATTAGCGGATGCAATCCAAAATTATTCCCTGGATGTATGGGAAAGGCAAGTGAAAAGATGGGAGAGCTGGCAGGAAAGAAAAAACCAATGGCTGCCCGGATTTCTCGCCTATTTTGGCTGAGTCAGTATCTTATACAGCATGAATACGAGAAGCAGGTAGCCGGCGAATCTCAACACGACTATCGGGTAGAACATGGCCTGTGCCAGGTCTAGGAGGGTGAGGAGGTGGGTTATAGAGAACAGCAAAAAGGCCACTGTCATATACAGGGGAACAAAATTCCTGCGCTTCATGTAAGCCAGAAAGCCCACTACGATTATCGCCACATTTAGGATGAAATTCAACAACGTTACCGTGTCAAATGCCATGCACGATTATCTTGATATCCTTTATAAAAGGTTCTCCCTGCGGATTTGGCAGTAGTATTATGCTCCTGCCGCGATTTGAACGCGGGTTCACGGAGTGAGAGTCCGTTGTCCTTGACCGGACTAGACTACAGGAGCAGCGGTTTTATCTTGCTCGCGAGGATTTTTAAAAGTAGATAGGGTGCCAGGGTCGGACGACAGCATCAGTAGCCTGTGAATTCCTCGCTTTTCAGGTCGTCCTTTGCGATGCCCAGCGAGTCGGCCAGCGCCTTCATGGCCTGGACCATGGCTGGCGGGCCGCAGGTGTAATAGATGGCGCCGGGCACGCGGACCTCGTTGACGAGATTCTCGTCTATCCTGCCCACCCTGCCGGACCACTTCTGTTTCGACTCTTCGGGCCGCGTGATTGTATGGATAACCTTCAGGCTGGGGTTGCGCCTCTGGAGTTCCTCCAGTTCCGAGTAATAGACTATCTCCTCGGGCACCTTGTTGGAATAGAGCAGCGTTATCTTCAGCGGCAGCTTCCGGTCGGTCGCATACCTTATCATGCTCCGGAGCGGCGTTATGCCTATCCCGCCGACCAGCATTATCGCCGGTCTGGAGTAGTCCTCCTGCAGGGTGAAATTGCCCCAGGGCCACGTGACGTCAGCAGTTTCGCCGGGCCGCATGGACGCGAGCTTCTGCTTGAAGGCGCTCTGCGAGATTTTCGTGGTGAAGAGGAGATGGCCCTTCTCGGTGGGCGACGAGGATATGGAGAACGACCGGAGCCCGCCGCGGTCGTCGCCGGGCGCGTCGAGCTTCATGTTCGCGAACTGGCCCGGCTTGAAGTCCACCCATTTTTTGACTTCGAAAACGAACGACATCGCGCCGACGGCGGCCTGACAGGATTCGATCAGCCTGAGCAGCATGCTAACCAATCTCAAAGGGCGCCTTGGGTGAACCGCGTATATTTATGATCATGTCCCTCGGCTTCTTTTTGGAGGGGTAGATGCAGAAGGTCATATTCGTCCCCCATTTATGGTTCAGTACCTTCAGCATGGCGCTCAGGCCCTTGAAATCCTGCTCGGTGAAATGCACGGTCCCGAGATTCAGGTCGAATTCGTATTTCGTCGGCCCGCCCCGGTGGAATTTCAGTGGGATGCGTCCGTAGAGCTTAT
>CAZYGF010000161.1:0-2455 GCA_964647575.1 Microcaldota archaeon | reverse complement strand
CCGCGGTCTTGTCGTCGTGAAGTATCCCCTGCCTGTGAATCTCCTTGTAGAGCCAGCCCATGGGATGGATCGCTAGCGGCTCGTGCAGATTGTGCTGGTGGTCCATGTGCTTGTCTGCCGTGGAGACCGTTGGCCTCTGCCATGCCAGCTGGGAGGTCACTAAACTGGCGGCCGCCGTCGCTTCCATGGACCTGGGCTTCCTGCCCACGTTCACACTAAGATTGGAAAACACATCATCCATGCCCAAATCCCAGTTGATCATGTCAGGGTGCATGAAGTCCGGATTGCCCTTGACGCTTGCCAGCAGCCTGACGTGGCCGATTTCCGCCTCCTGGGCGGCGAGTATCATGGCAGGGCGGTCATCCTGATGCGCCTTTCTGAGCTCTTCTGCACTGAACATCCCCCTGGTCTTTTGTTCCAAGGAATCCACGTTCTTCCTTGCGTTTTCGCTCTGGAAAATGGCCCGATATGCTGCGCGCGCTTCTGTGACCCGAAGGCCATCTGGAGCGAGAATATGCAGCGCATCGTCGGCTATGCTCGGCTGGAGGCCCGATGCGTAGTATGCGCCGTTGAGCGCAGGCACGCTGAATGCCCATTTGAACTCGTCTCTCGCGGCCGCTAGTTTGGCGTCTGCCCATTTGAGCCTATCCCCTTCCGCAGCCGGGTTGCCGATTGCGGCGACATTTTCCCTGTACACTTCGGCCGCCCTCAGGGCGACCAGGTTAATGGCAAGGTAGCGCCTTGTCTCGGCCAGCGCCAGCCGGCCTTCCTTGTCCTTCGGCTCTTCCCTGTCCCGCCATGCATATGCGGCAGAAAGGAGCAGCCCGTCTACAGGGGCTCCGGACTCCTTCACGACATCGATTGCATTCTCCAGGTAGAACTTCATGTCAGCGGCGTAGTTGTCCACATTGAGAGTGGATTTGAGGACAGTGGAGTAGAGGGTGAAATGGTCGTACTCGTAGTATATCCTGGCGGCCATCAGCTTGCCAGCCCGTTCCACTGCGGTCTCGATCGCCTTGTTCACCGGCGCGAGGACGTAGGCGCGGTTGTATACGCCGTAGAGGACATTGTCGTATTTCAGCTGCGGATTGCGCATGAGCGTCTTGCTGAGCTCCCCCTGGACCGTATTATCGTCTCTGGTGTCGTTCGTGGCCTGCCTATACCACGAGACCAGGGACTTGCGGAGTTCCGCTGGATAATAATTCAATGGATTGAATGTCGGGTCTGCCAGCGTGGCAGCTGCAATCGCATATGACCTCCACGCGTTCCTGGCGGCGGTCACTTCCACTGCGTCCAGCCTGTTGGCTGTATATCTCCACAGGGCCGTGAGGTCGTTGATTGCACGGCTCTCAATCCGGAACGTCTCTTCGAGGTCCGAGATCTGGTCGTCGGAATATTTCTTGTTGTTTATGATTCCCCTGATCTGGTTCTGCCTGGCGATTGCAGCGCTTTCCAGGTCCTCCCTGCCGTTGTGGATTCCCCTCTCCGAAGTGATGTAAATCCGTTCGCGCTCTACTTTCAGCCGGTCTGCCACGAGCGCTTTTCCGGTGCCCTTGGCAACGGTCCGGATGCCGTACTTTGCCTCCATGGCCTTGATATCCGACCCTCCCGGGAGCCCGCCGGCTTTTATGGTGACAACCATGCTGTCAGCGAGGTTCTGGAGCGCCTCGGCCCTCTGCGCCATCTGGGTCTGTTCCCTTATGAAAATTACGCGTGCCTTCAGATACTGGGATATGGCACCCTCCTTGTCGCCGGTGCTCAGCAGGGCATGTGCAGACTCGAGGAACGCGAATACCTCTTCCCTTGGCCCGGGATAAGTGTGCAGCTCCCCTCCTGGCCCGATGCCGGGCCTGTCCGCGGCCGGAGTCGGCCTGTTCTCGCCGAGCAGCCACACGTCTGGAAGCACATTTAGCAGGGCGTTCGCAGCATCCCTTTTGTTCGGTTCAAGAGCCATTCTTTCCAGCGAACTCTTGAGGTCGTTGTACTTCTGCTGGAGGGGATGCGCTGGCGCCTCCCTGATCCTGATGCCCATCTGGACCTGCGCGGCGGCAGTCGCATTCCTGGCCGCATCCAGCGCTTTCTGGAGCGCCCTGTTGCTGTCGTAGGCGCTGGCAAGGGCTGCAAGCTTCTTTATGCTCGCGTTCACCCGTGTCGCATCGCCTGCCGCTGATGCAGCATCGTATATTGAAAGTTCACCGATTATGGCGCCGTACTGCCGTTGCGCCTCCTTCCTGGCAGCATCGTTCGGGCCAGGCGTCCTTGTGGTTCCGGACGGTGCGTTGATTATGAAAGCTGCGTTCTGGAGAATCTGTTCGTAGTGCGTGCGCTCCTCCTGCCTGAGCTGCTGTGCAGGGACCACCGTAGCCGTCTTCGCCAGCTGCGGCGTTATGGCTGATGCAGGCGGCTTCGTCAGCTCAGCGCTCAGCTGCGTCCCGAACGTTGCATTGTCAATCGC
>CAZYGF010000160.1:0-2511 GCA_964647575.1 Microcaldota archaeon | reverse complement strand
TGAGCTTCCTGGCGCCGTAGCCGCGCTTCGCAAGCCTGCGCTTCAGCACGCGCGGGTCCGTGCGCAGCACGAAGATGAAATCCGCTGGAAGCTTCAGCTCGCAGGCGAGGTGGCCTTCGACCACGTAGTTGTTCCTGCGGCGCAGGAAGCTGAGCGCATGGGCGAGCTTCCCTATGTCGACCTCGTGCTTCCTGCCTGCGAGCCTGCGCGCACGGACGATTTTCTTTATGTCTATGAGTTCCAGCCGGAGCAGTGCCGCGAGCTTCCTCGCGACGACGCTCTTGCCTGTCCCTGGCGTGCCTGTTATCACGATGCGCATGGAATCACAGTTTAGCTGAAAGCGTCTTGAAGTATCCGCGCGCCTGCCCCAGCGCATCATCGCCCTTTTCCGTGAGCGCATAGTACTTGCGGCGCTCCTGGAACTCGGACCTTATCAGGCCCTCTGCCTCCAGCCTGTAGAGGACGATGTAAATCATTATCTTGTTCGGCCTGAACCCGAACCTCTTTTCAATGGCCTCGTCAAGCTCGTAGGCGTAGAGCGACTTCCTGCGCTTCAGGAGGGAAAGCACGTAGAGCCAGAGGTTCTCTGAGGTCAGCAGGCGCCTGAGCCGCCTTAGGGGGGAAGTGGGTTGTTTTTCCATAAACGGACCCGTTATGCGTTCTCCTCGCCGCGAGGGGCGGACGGGGCAATGTCTATGCCGCCCATTTTCTTTTTGGGCTTCTTCTGCTCTTCGGGCGGGAGGGTCCCTTCGCCGGTGGTGCGCTCCTGGGACTTGGCGATATTTTTGTTGTAATAGTCGCTCTCCTTGAATGCGGCCGCCACGCCATGGTGCAGCTGCTCCTGCGTAAATGCTACCTCCCATTTCAGCCGTTCAACATCCTCCATCCTCTTCTGGTGCGAATCTACAATCGCCTGGTCCAGCGTGCTGCCTATGGCCTCCCAGGCGTTTCCACAGGCCTTCTGGTACCCATCGATATAGGCTTGCTTGCCTTCCGGCGTATCCGGCTTCGGCAGCGGTTTTCCTTCAGATATTCCTCTCGACAGGTCCATGAATTCCTGCCTGCCGGTTTCCCATTTTTTGGCTGCTTCATCATCGCCCAGAGCACGGTAGTAGTTTATATGTTCGGTGCAGAGGCCTATGGCGCCATTAAGGTCCGGTTTCATTTCCTTCAGTTTATTCGTGGCTTCCTGCCAGACCATGGCTGCGGTTCCCATGCTATTGAGTTGGGCTTCGGCAGCTTTTGTTTCAGCTTCGGTTTTGGCAGCATCTAAACGCGTCCTAGCTTCCTGGGCGGCAGAATTGAGATGGTCTGCATTTGCGGTGAAGATGGCTATTGCTGAATTCAGGTCAGTTCCAGGAGGCATAGCGTTCAGTTTGGCGGTAATGGATTCCCAGTTCGCGGCTGCGCCTTCTTTGGCTTTGAGGTTAGCTTGGGCACTCTGCCTTTCTGCATCTGTTTGGGCAGAAGCAAGGAGCGCCTTAGCTTCCTGGACTTCGGAACGGAAACGGTTCGTTTCACCTGCGAACGTGCCTGCGGCATCCTGCGTCGTCGCGCCCACGGGGTGGTAGTAAGAAATCTTCTTGGCCAGGTTCTCGTACGACTCCAGCTCGTATGCGGGCATCTGCTCGTACTGGATCAGGCGCTTTGCATCAGGCATGGCATCTACCTGGAAGAGGTACGTCTGCTGGAGCTGCTGCGCCACGTCAGCTGAAACACCGCGCTTGGGGTCGGTCTTGGCGGCTTCTGTTTCAGCCGTATAGGCCTGTGCAAGGTTGTTCAGGGACTTGGCAAGGTTCTCATAAGCGGTTTTACCGGCCCAGTTGCCCGTGGAGCCAAATTTATCAGCCGCCGCAGCAGCCTCCTCCGCAGCAGCCGCATAACCCTCAGCTCCACCAGTCTGAATATAGCTCTTTATCGTCTCTTTCTTCAGTGCCTGCTCGTTTGCGAAATTCTCCACGTCCACCTGTTTCAGGGTGCTGGGCAGGGGGGCGGTGCTGGGCAGGTCGTCGGTTTGCCTTTCCCATCTGGAGAGCTGGGCGGTCTTTATCAGGTTATCCTGGACAAGGGGGTCGGAAATGACATTCTGCTCCACGGCCTTTTTCCACGCCTTCTCGCCGCGCGCTTCATCCACGAGCGAGGTCTCGGCAAAGCGCACAAAATCCTGGCGCACGGTGTTTATCCTCTCTGTGATTTCCGAACTCGGAGCACCGTCGCTCAACAGCTTCTGCAGCTTGCTGGCCTGGTATGCCTCAGTCACCAGCTGCTCTCTTTCCCTGATAAGGTCGCCGACCTTGCCTCCGAGCTCAAGGCTTTTCGGGTCTGATGCGAGGAGAGGGGCCGGATTTGTGAAGCTCTCTGAAACATGGGCGGTTTCCTTGTCAAACTTCACCATTCCAGAAAGGTTGGAGACCGGGGCATTGGACAGGGTCTGGGCCACGCCGGCAGGGATGCCATCGCTCATTTTCGTAATCAGCGCATCGGCATTCTTTGTTAAATTCGTGGCGATGG
>CAZYGF010000159.1:0-2531 GCA_964647575.1 Microcaldota archaeon | reverse complement strand
TATAACCTCGAACACCGTGGCCACGGTGATCAGTATGACGAACGGCGTTATGCTCGTCACCTCGCGGATGATGAAATAGTACAGGCCCGCCGACGCGCTCGTGGGCAGCAGGGGGGAGTTGATGCCGGCCAGCGAGAAGAAGAAATCGCCGCTCATGCTCATCATGAACTTCCACATGCTGAACACGCTCTTCGCCAGGTCCACGGCGAGGCCCAGGCCGTTCTTGACGAGGTTGAATGTGCTGCAGCCCATCCGCCTCAGCCAGTTGCCGGCGCACACGTCCTGCTTGGACGCCTTCTGCAGGGCCGAATCCGCGTTGAACTGCTCCACAATCTTGTCGCCCTCGTTGCGTCCGCCGCCAAGGGCGCTCTTCCAGTCGTCCGCGCCCTTGTTGGTGTTGAAGAAACTCGCCTCTGCGGGCGTGTAGACGAAGTCTGCGGGCTTGTAGACGTCAAAGATGAGATAGCTGGACAGGATGATGGAGAAGGGCAGCACGAAATAAAGCGCGAAAGACAGCGCGATTATGCTCGAGCCGGTGCTCCTGTAGAAAGGGAAGGCGCGCATCACAAGCCCGAGCGGGAGGAGCATCAGGGGGACCACGTCCCGGGAGAAGAGGACGATGAACTGCTTCGCCCATATGACGGTCATGAGGTAGCTTATGGCCTCGACAACCTGCGTGTGGGTGTTGCTCAGCAGCGTAAGGCCGGTAAAGGGCGCGATGGAGAATGACACCATGTTCACTGCCGGCAGGAAGGTGCCGAGCGGGAAGTTCATGGTGGAGAGGAAGCCGATGAGCGCCTCGAAAAGGAAGAGGTCTACGTACTGGCCCCTGAGCTTCTGGAAGATGACATCAAGGCAGGAGAGCGCAAGGTCCAGGTGGCTGGTGGTCAGGCCGGCGATGGTGCCGGACTGGGCCATGGCCTGCAGCTGGGGCGGAAGCGATGCCGTGACCAGGCCGGAGGCGACGCCGTTGAATATCACGTCGCACCCCAGCCAGAACATGAGCAGGAACACGGTGAACAGCAGGGCTGCGAACTCCTCCTTCGCCACAGCCTGGAGCTGGGGGTTCTGCATGGCGTATGACACGGCGAACATGATGGCAGCCATGGTGATGCTAAGGCCGAGGGAGAGCGATATCATGATGGCGGCGGAGGGAGGAAGCGTTATGTATAGCAATAACGGCAGCAGCAGCTCCATGTTTTCATATCCCGCCTTACTTTTTATAAGGTGTTGTTTTGGGGGCCGGCAGGGCGCCATACCCCAATTATTTAAAGATTGAGGGGCACCTATTAGCATCATTACCTAATTCAGGGTTGTGGCCATGACGAAGAACAGGACGCATTACGTGAAGGAGGCCAGGGAGGCCGTGGGCAAGAAGGTGCTCATAGGGGGCTGGGTGCACGACTTCCGCGACCTCGGCAAGCTCAAGTTCGTGCTCGTGCGCGACATCACGGGCATAATCCAGGTCACCATGAAAAAAGGCGTCGTTGACGACGCGCTGCTTGCCGCCGTGAAGGTGAACAAGGAGGACGTCGTCTCGTTCGGAGGGACGGTAAAGGAGAACAGGATTGCGCCGGACGGCGTGGAGCTCGTGCCGGAGTCGTTCGAGCTGCTCAATCCGGTGGAGAGGAAATTGCCGGTCGACCCGACTGGCGTGGTGCCTTCGGAAATCGACACCCGCCTCGACCACAGGTACATAGACCTCAGGAGGAAGGAGCCGTGCCTGATATTCAGGACGAAATCCGTGGCAGTCCGCGCATTCCGCGAGAAGCTCGCCCAGCTGGGCTTCACAGAGATACAGACATCGGCGATAACAGGCGCGGCCACCGAAGGCGGCGCGGACGTGTTCCAGTTGCAGTACTTCGAGAACAAGGCGTATCTCGTCCAGTCGCCCCAGCTCTACAAGCAGATGGCCGTCATCGGCGGGTTCGACCGCGTGATGATGACGGTGCCGGTGTTCCGCGCAGAGAAGCACAACACCACGTCGCACCTCAACGAGATAACGCAGATGGACATCGAGATGGGGTTCGCTGACCACAACGACGCCATGGACGTGCTGGAGGCGACGACGCTGCACATGCTCGCCACAGTGAAGAAGGAGCTCGGCAGCGAGATAGAGCCGCTCTGGGGCGAGATAGTGGTGCCGAAGAAAATCCCGCGCTACGCCTATGGCGAGCTGGTTGGCAAGCTCAATGCCAGCGGCATGGAGATGAAGCACGGCTGGGACTTCACCAGGGAGGCCGAGAAGAAGCTGCATGGGCTGCTCGGCGACGAGCTGTATTTCATCTACGACTGGCCGACCGAGGTGCGCGCATTCTATTCCATGCCGAACGCGAATGACCCGAAGCTCTGCCATGCGTTCGACCTGATGTACCGCGGGCTGGAGATATCCAGCGGCGCGAAGCGCATCCACCTGCCTGCCCTGCTCGAGGAGCAGCTGCGGAAGCGCGGCCTGGACCCGCATGATTTCGAATTCTATATCAGCGCGTTCAGGATGGGCGCGCCGCCCCACGCGGGCTGGAGCATCGGCC
>CAZYGF010000158.1:0-2540 GCA_964647575.1 Microcaldota archaeon | reverse complement strand
AAGACGGCCAGAAGCTCGACCAGGGCCAGGGAACCAACGACGGCTACAGGGTAGCCCTCGGATGGAAGAACCTTGACGCAGCCAGCGCGACGGTTGAGCAGACGAACCCCGATACTCTGAGGACGATTGTCATATACTCTGACAGCGTCGACCAGATATCGAGCAGCGGGGACGATGTCCTCAACACCGGCGACTATGTGCCGTTGGTGCAGGACCCGGCTGTATGGAGACTGAGCTACAAGGGCTTGGACCTCGACGCCAGCAACAAGCTGAAGTTGAAGTTCGACCTCAAGACCTCGGCCAAGACCATCGCGGCAAGCAGCGGTCCGTTGAACGCGAGTTCAACGAGGGTGAACTGTACAATATACGCACCCTACGTAGAAGTCAGCTCTTCCGAGAGCGGCTCTGTGTTCTCTGTTGCTAGGACCGACAGCGCAGGCGAGATTTCGGACAACCGATTCCTCGTGACGCTGGATGGAGACGCGGCTGTTGCAGACTCAGCTGTCTGTGGTACGGCCGGCACTGCGGTTGCTCTGCCGGTAGGCACTGTCTTCATGAAGGAGTCATCTGCCAGCTCGAACTACGGCTACACGGCATACGGTGGTCTCACTACCGTTGGTACTGAAATAAAGTACCAGGCAATCGGTGATGGCGACACAGCGTTCACTCCGCCAAGGGGTGGTGCCATACTGATTGAGCAGGGTGGTGATGTCAACGCAGCCGGCGACAACCAGCTCGGCGACCTGTTCTTATCGACAGGCGCGACGGGTGTCTTCGGTCTCTCGCCGTACGCTGCGTCAGGCTCAACGAGCCCGCCGCAGGTGTGGTTCGTGACCGCAGAGAAGGCAGGCACTGGCACATCGAGCAGCTTTGTAGACTACTACATGTTCGGTGTGAAAGGCGTCGACACGGGCGTTCCGGCCGATGCGACCATGGACTTCAATTCGGACGACACCGCAGGTTATACCTTAACCTCTGACAACGACAAGCTGAGGTATGGCCATGCTACGGCGAACGCGGCCCCGTCCTTCTACAACGGGACGGTACCGAGCGGTCCGGTTGAAGCGAACACCGCGATGGTGGACACGGGCTACATCTCCGAGCGCGGCTCGAAGTATGACAGCCAGTCGTCAACCTCTGTGAGCTTCACAATGGCCCACAAGCTGGCCCAGGCCCAGTGGTTCCTTGCCCCGTCCTCGGCGAACGCAACTTCGTCGAGCAAGAGCATCGTGACCCTTGGTGAAGGCGAGTCCACGACCATAAGCGGCGTAACCGTCAAGGTGCTTGAAATCACCGAAGACGTGGGCGCATGCAGCGCCGCAGGCGGCTCATCCGCGTGCACTGCCAACATGGCTGGCGTATCGGCTGTAATCATGCCGAACAACGCAGCCACAGTGAACGTAGCGATGCCGTATGCGTACAGCAGCTATGGCAACCTGGTCATCCTTGACCAGGACGCGGTCGGAGTCAGCACCCTCGTAAGCGTAGGTGGTGACGTGGTCAACACCGTGACTGCAGGTCTCCTGCAGGGCTCGGCTGTGGACTGGTCCGCTGAGAGGAAGGTTGTGAGAGAGGTCGTCCAGGGATCCAAGATAGTGGTCGCTGGCAAAACGAAAGAAGACACTCTCGAAGCAGCCCAGGACTTCGTAGCCCAGCTGAAGAAGGTCTAAACGGCTCACGCCGTTTAGCTTCCCCGGGCTTTGCCCGAGGGAGGTCTGAAGAGAAGGCTAAAACCTTCTTTTTCTTTCTTTTTTATTTTCCTTTCTTTTTCTTCCATTCCCCAGCCCTACCTGAAGAAATGCGCCAGGAAAGCTTGTTTTTAAAGAGTTTCCAGCCTAATCATATCCATGGTCCAGAAGCAGATGACGCCCACGCAGGCACAGATGGATGTACAGGCACTCACGCTTACCCCGGCGGTTGCAGCCCAGCTGATGGCTAGCCGTGTTGAGAAAACAGGCAATGAGGTCACCAGCATAACAGTCGTGCTTCGCCTGGGAGGGGACAAATACCTCAGGAGCAGGCTTCCGGACGGGACCGTGGAGGCGCTGAAGCAGAAGCTCCTTACCCTCCCGCAGGCCGAGCGGCCTGATTTCATGACCGGCTGGATTGGCCGGGCCCAGGATGCGATGTCCGCAGCCTACGCGCAGGCCACCGCCACCGACCCCAAAGCCACGCTTTTCAGCTGCCCGATCCCTCCGCTGGAGGTGCCGAAAGCGGATATTGCAACGAAGCCTGCAAGCGAGTTCCATGCGCCCGCGCGGGCAATCCCCACGAAAACCGATATGATCATGGGCGACACGGCCAAGGCCAAGCCCCCGGTCCCGCTCAATGCCGCGCTTTCCCCGCTTCCAAAAGGGGTCAAGGGCAAAGGCACCACAGAGAAGCCGTACCTGATAGACCTGACCGACAAGGCGCCCAAGGAGGGACCCCGGATCGACCTTGTCATACCGTATGAATATACCATCCTGGATACGAAAGTGCACTTCAATTACACCCTCCGGCCGAGCCAGGTGAAGGAAATAATCCATAACGCAGCATCC
>CAZYGF010000157.1:0-2555 GCA_964647575.1 Microcaldota archaeon | reverse complement strand
GAATGACCTTCTCCTGGAGCTCCTTCTTCTGTGCAGCTATCTCGGCTTCCTTATCGCTCAGCAAGGCAAGGAGATTGTTCGGGTCGGACGCCTGGAAATGCTTCACGTTGTTCTTTATCACGAAGCTCGCAAGGCCCTTCTCCTTCAGCTTTTCCAGGATTGAGTAGATCTTTGAATCCGGGACTTTCGCCTGCTCTATCAGCGGGCCTACGGTGGTGGATTCCAATTCGAGCAGTGCGAAATACACTTTTATCTCCGAATCCGCGAGCCCAAGGTGCCGGAGCGTTTCCATCTCCATATCCCAGATTGCGCATCCAGGATTTTTAACCCTTGTTATTACCCCTACCCGAGGAGGGGTTTAAAATTATATACCAAATCCATGCCAAAAGAAACATAGACAACAAAGAATTAACACAGATGTGATAAAATGGACAAAACAAGAGTGGTCGCGATAGTCCTGGTGGCAATGCTTGCCGTGCTTCTTAGCGGCTGCGCCCAGCCCCAAAACGAGGAAAAGGTCAAGATGAGAGTCGTTTACCTCCCGGCGGTCCAGAGCATGCCGCTCTTCGTGGCGATTGAGCAGAACAGATTCGCAGAAGCCGGGTTAGACGTGGAAGCGGTGAGGATGGACGCCCCTAACCAGATAATAGATGCGCTGATCTCCGGGAAGGCGGATGCCGGAGCGCCATCCGTGGCGTCAGGGATAGTCGCTCTCGCAGACACCAAGAACCCGGACGTTTTGAAGATTTACGCAATGAGCTGCGGAACCCCTGGCGTGCTGAATGACGAACTGCTGGTGGCGAAGAATTCCAGCATAACGGGCATAGGCGACCTGGAAGGAAAGAAAATCGGCATGATATCCGGGATACAGTTCAAGACCGTGGCGAACAGGATCCTTGAGGCCAACGGCGTTTCCCCGGCTGATGTGACCTATGTGGAGATTGCAGCGCCCAACCAGCTGCCTGCGCTCGCCTCGGGAAGCATAGATGCAGTGCTCACGCTCGAACCCATAGGGACGGTGGGCGGACAGAAGGGGATTTCCAGGGTACTCGTCGACAATCCAATGGCCAGGTACGTTTCCGACCCCTGGTGCGGCGGAGCCGGAGTCGTTTCCACCGGGTTCATGGACAAGCACCCAGAAGAGGCCGCGGAATTCATTCGGATAATAAAGGAGGCGGATGCCGAGATGAGAGGGAATCAGTCCACACGGCAGTATATGGTAAAATATCTCTCGCTTACGCCAGAAGCCGCGCAACAGGTGCCCTACGCCATGTTCCTGGATTCGGCTGCGATGAATGCGGCGCAGGTGGGTGCATACCAGAAATTCGCGGACGAGTTCTACATGCAGAACGCGACGGACAGAAGGCCGGATGTAAGGAAGCTTCTGCTCGGGCAGGGTGGCGGCTGATGGACACCATAGAGATAAACGGCGTGTCGAAGGCGTTCGGGAACAGCACCAGGGTATTCAGTGATTTCTCGCTCAGCATAAGGAAGGGCGAGGTGCTTGCCCTGGTCGGGCCGAACGGCTGCGGAAAGACGACCCTGCTGCACATGCTTGCCGGCTTTACCGAGCCTGATGCCGGAAGCATAGAAGTATTCGGGAAAAAAGCCGCGAAAGCCAGGACCGGCTTCATATGCCAGGACGTCGATTCCAGCCTCTTTCCCTGGCTGAGCTGCAGGGAGAATATCGGGCTCGCAACCAGCGGAAGCGATACGAATAGGATAGCCCGGACAATGAGGATGATGGGGCTGGGCGAATTCGCGGATTTCTATCCTTATCAGCTGTCCGGGGGCCTGAAGCAGAAGCTCGCAATTGCCCGTGCCCATGCCTACGAGCCGGATCTTTTCCTGCTGGACGAGCCGTTCAGCGCGCTGGACTACGGCAACAGGATAATGTGCGAGGGCATATTATCTGAATTGTTCCACAAGGCGGGAAAGACCGCGATCGTGGTCTCGCACGACATCGAGGACGCGGTATTCCTCGCCGACAGGGTGGTTGTGCTTTCCGGGAAGCCTGCCCTGGTGAGGGCGGTGATAGAGGTCGGAGTGCCCAGGCCGAGAAAGAATGAGAACCGGTTCTCAGCGGCTTTCGAGAGGAGCAAAAAATCGGTGTTTGAAGCCCTGTTGGGGGAAGGCAATGCGGCGTGAGCATGTCGCGGCTGCGTTCGGCTTCCTTGCCATACTGATGATCTGGCAGGCTGTGTGCTCGCTGAGGCTGCTTGACGTTTTTCTTTTTCCTGCGCCCGCAGACATAATATGCGCCATCATCTCGCTGCCAGCATCAGGACAGATAATGCCAGACCTCGCTGCTACGCTGGGCAGGATCTTCTTCGGCTTCCTGGCCGGGAGCGCAGGCGGGCTCACGATCGGATTCATCCTGTATTCGAACAGGGACGTATATGAAAGCGCGACTCCGCTGATAGATTTCGGGAGGAGCATACCTGCCACCGCCCTGTTCCCGCTCTTCCTGCTCTTGTTCGGGATCGGAGACGGGACGAGCACCGCGCTGGCCGTGTGGGTATGCTCGCTTTACATGGCACTGCACACGGCTGAAG
>CAZYGF010000156.1:0-2564 GCA_964647575.1 Microcaldota archaeon | reverse complement strand
CAGCGTCGCCGGAGAAAGGCCCTTCAGTGAAAGTGCTTTTCTCGGACATAGCCGCGCTCCCAAGGACCGTGGCCATGTACTACTCGCGCGAAAGCAGGTTCAGGGCCGAGGTGCTCGGGACCGTGCACAACAAATATGTGGTGCTTGACCAGACCGCGTTCTACCCTGAGGGCGGGGGCCAGGTCGCAGATGCCGGAACGCTCAACGGGGTGAAGGTCATCCAGGTGCTGCGCCAGGGGGGCGTGGTGCTCCACGAAGTCGCAGACGCGTCCAAGTTCAAGGCAGGCGGCCATGCCGAAGGCGCAGTCGACATCGCCCGCCGCATGACAATCGCGCGCCATCACACTGCGGCGCACATGCTCAACGCCGCATGCAGGGCGATTCTCGGCCCGCACGTCTGGCAGGGCGGCTCCTACAAGGGAGAGGACAAGGCGCACCTGGACATCACGCACTACCGCCGGATTACCAACGACGAACTGGCAAAGATAGAGCAGAAGGTCAACGAATACATCATGGCAAACATGCCCATAGTCACGGAAGTGCTGCCCCGCAACGTTGCGGAGTCCAGATACGGGTTCATGATATACCAGGGCGGCGCGGTGCCCGGCAAGGAGCTGCGCATAGTCAGCGTCGGCGACATAGACCACGAGGCATGCGGCGGCACGCACACCATGCTCTCCTCCACCGGCGAAATCGGCTGCTTCAAGGTCGTGCGCCGCGACTCGGTCCGCGATGGCGTGGAGCGCATAGAATACAAGTGCGGCTCTGCCGCCATCGCATACATGCAGGAGCGCGAAAGGATGCTGCGCGAGGCGAGCGACGTCGTGAGCGTTTCCGAGGGCGAGCTGGTGCGGACGGTGGAGCGGTTCTTCACAGAGTGGAAGTCGCAGAGGAAGAAGATAGAGGAATTATCCGAGTTCATGGTGAAGGAGGAGGCGGCAGAGATAATCGCCGCGCACGCAGGCACGCCGGTCATGAAGGTGCTCGACCTTGATGAGAATTCGCTCAAGAAGCTCGCATTGAAAATCGCAGAGAGCGGCAAGGCGTCCGCCTGCGTTATGAACCACCAGGGCAACGTGGTCTGCGCTGCGGGCGAATCGTCCGGCGCGGGCGCGGACGCGATGCTGAAGAAGGTGCTCGCCGAGCTGGGCGGCTCGGGCGGCGGAAGCGCGCGCATCGCCCAGGGCAAGGCGAAGAAGGCCGCTGTCGTGAAGCTCTAGATGCCCAAACCTGCCCCGGCGTGATTCCCTGCACCAGAGCCACACGAAACCCAATTTGTGCTAATCCTTGGATTTTAAAGTTTATGCTTCCTAATATACTTCATACCACTAATGTTAGAGAGGTGTATCTATGGCTGTTCCTAAGAAGTGTCTGTCTGATGGCAGGCCAATGAGGGCGATGGAAGGTTTAGCGAAACAAATGCAGATGTTCAAACTTGCCGGAAAGTTCGACCCAAAGACAGAGGGCATAGCCACGCTGATACAGGCTGATGATGCATTAAACAGGAGCAAAATTTACACTGCAGTCCTGGACAACTACTGGATCAGGACTGGCGAATACGCGTTTTATCGTCGCGATCCAAAAGCGCAATTGGGCCGCGAAATCGTCTGGGCGGAAGGCGATGCCGTCATTAAACTTCTCGTTCCTGACGTTCCGGTAATGCAAGATAAAAGAACGATAAGCCTTAGAAATGCAGTTGGCATGGGCGTTTACGATTCGATAGGCCTTTTGAAAATAGAAAAAAAGGATGTCAACCTATTCGAGGTTTCGCCTGTTAGCGAGGCTGCGGTTGTCGGAAAAGTCAGGGCAGTTGATGTCATGAGGGGCTCCAAGTGGGCGTTGACAGACGCGAGCGGCCTCCCGTTGGCAGGCCAGCCCAGTTCAGATCTTGATGCAGCGGCCAGATACATCCTACTCAGGAATGCTTTCTATGGCAAAGCAACCGGATGGCACGGTTCTTTGGCCCGCAACAGCCAGACCCTATTCAGGCATGACCTGACGCGCGACGTCGAAGCCTGCAACGTCTGGTGCATTGCCTCCAGCGTCGCGTTAGTCGGCCTGAATCCGGTAAATAAGCAGTAGTTAGGCCTTGAAAAGCAGCTTCGGCTTCTGCAGGAAGGCGAACTTCTGCGGGTTGTCTGAGAATTCGGCGAGCAGGTCGCCGCACGAGAAGCCGTATTTCGCATTGAGCTCTGCAGCTGTCAGCCGCTCGTTCTTCTCGACCACGTAGCTGCCGTTCTGCACTATGTTGCCGTCCTTGAGGTAATAGTAAGCCGCGCCGCGGTTCTCGTCGAATTCGTGGTACATGGGCTCGAACATGTCATGGACCAGGTTGCCCAGCACGAGCGTGTCGTCGCCGCTGTTTATGGTGACGTGGCCGTAGCCGGACGGTATCAGGACCACGTCCCGCGCCCTGGCGCTCACTATGGAGACGTCCACGCTGGCATTCCTGTTCTTCTTCTGCAGGATGAAGACCGCCCTGCCGTTCAGCACCTGGTAGACCTCAGGGTATGCCAGCCCGTCCTCGCTCTTCGGGTGGTAATGGCCGTGCGTCTTGGGCGCCT
>CAZYGF010000155.1:0-2577 GCA_964647575.1 Microcaldota archaeon | reverse complement strand
GAGGCGTACCGCCTCTTCAAATACCCGCCGTCGCGCGTGCTCGAGCTGGCGCAGAGACTCTACGAGGCCTCGCTCATCACCTACCCGAGGACGTCGTCGCAGAAAATCCCGCCGTCCATCAACCTGCACAAGATAATATCCGACCTCTCCGCTAATCCGGAATACGCGCAGCTGGCGAAGAAAATCGCCTCGGAAAAATGGTTCAGGCCCGTGCAGGGCAAGAAGGAGGACCCGGCGCACCCTGCGATCCACCCGACCGGCCAGCACGGGCGGCTCGACGCGCAGGAGAAGAACCTCTACGACCTGATAGTGCGGCGCTTCCTGGCTGCGTTCGCGCCGCCGGCCGCGCGCGAGCGCGTGCGCGTGGAAGTGGACGCGGGCGGCGAGCCATACGCCGTTTCGGGCAGCAGGCTCACGGAGAAGGGATGGACGGAATTCTACGGGAAATACTACACCAGCGAGGACGTGGAGCTGCCGCCGTTCAGCGTCGGCGAGCAGGTGGGCGTCGAGAAGAAAAAGAAGGCGAAAAAGGAGACCAAGCCGCCGAAACGCTATACGCAGGCGTCGCTCGTCTCCGAGCTGGAGAGCCGCCACCTCGGCACGAAATCCACCCGCGCCGTGATAATAGACACGCTCATGAAGCGCGGCTACGCCAGCGGCACCGCGTCCATAGAGGTCAGCGACTTCGGCCTCAAGGTCTGCGAGGTGCTGCAGAAATACGCGCCTGAGATCCTGGACGAGAACCTCACGCGCAGGCTGGAGGACGAGATGGAGGGCATACAGGACGGCAAGATAGGGAAGGAGCAGGTGATAGCCGACGGCAAGGAAATCCTGACGGCCATACTCGGCAAGTGGAAGAATAACGAGGTGAAGATAGGCACGGACCTGGCCGAGGCGCTGAAGGCCACGCTGGAGCAGGAAAGCATGGTCGGCGTGTGCGACAAGTGCGGCAAGAACCTCCGCATAATCCGCATGGGCGGCGGCAGGCAGTTCATAGGCTGCACCGGCTACCCAGCGTGCAGGAACGCATACCCGCTTCCCGGCGGCGCGTTCGTGAAGGTCACCGGCAAGCCGTGCCCTGCGTGCGGCAAGCCCACCATCTTCGTGAAGCGCAGCGGCGGCAGGCCGTTCACCATGTGCATAGACCCCCAGTGCCCGTCCAAGGCGGACTGGGGGAAGAAGAAGGAAGCCGTCGCCCCTGCGGCGCCGGTGGCGAAGGCGGCCGTGGCGGAAGCGAAGCCGGCCGTTGCGGAAAAAGCGGCCGCGGGCGCGCCGCCAAAGAAGAGGGCGAGGAAGCTGGCCAAGAAAGCCCCTGCCGAACCGAAGCCGGTCGAGATAGCGGAAGAATAGTAATAAATAATACGACCGAGAAGGAGCAATCGGGCGGAGCACATGAGGAAGATAGCCGATTACCCTGTGAAAGGCAAGAAGGTCATCGTGCGCGTCGACTTGAACTGCCCGGTTGAGGACGGGAAGATAAGCGGCAGCGCCCGCATAGCCGCGCACGCGCAAACGGTGAGGGAGCTCAGCGGCCGCGGCGCGCGCGTCATCGTGCTGTCGCACCAGGGCCGCAAGGGCCATGAGGATTTCATAGGCCTGGAGCAGCATGCGAAGATGCTGCACGGCATCGTGGGCAGGGACGTGCATTTCGTCGACCAGGTCGTGGGCGACAAGGTCAGGCAGGCCATAGCCCACATGAAGGACGGCGACATAGTAGTTCTCGACAACGTCCGCCATCTCCACTGCGAAACTGAGCATCCGCATGGCGAAGGGGAGATAGTCTTCCACCTCTCGCCGCTCGCGGACTATTTCGTCCTTGACGCGCTCTCGGTTGCGCACCGGAAGCATTCCAGCGTGGTCGGCTTCTGCAAAAGGCTCCCGTCGTTCGCCGGCGACGTGCTCGCAGGCGAGGTCGAGGCCGTGTCAAGGGTGCGCCACAGCAAGGACGTGACATTCATCTTCGGCGGCTCCAAGGTGGAGGATTCATTCGCGGTCATGAAGAACTGGCTGGCCGAAGGACGGGCCCGCGAGGTGCTCGTCGGCGGCGCGCTTTCCGTGCTCCTGCTGCATGCGGCAGGCCACCCCGTGGGCGAGTCCATGGCCTACCTGAAGGACTCCGGCCTGCTGGGGCACGTCCCCGAGGCGAAGGAGCTGCTGAAGCAGTTCGACGGCAGGATAGTCCTGCCGGTCGACGTGGGGCTGTCGGTCAGCGTCGCGGGCAGCGGCAACGCCATGGTGCGGGTGGAGTCGCCGGTCAGCGGGATAAGGAAAGGCCAGATATGGGACATAGGCCCGGAGACCGTCGCGCGCTACGTTGAGGCCATAAACAACTCGCATTGCATAGTCATGAACGGCCCGGCGGGCGTATACGAGCTCGACGAGTTCGCTAAAGGCACGAGGGCGCTGCTCGAGGCCATAGCCCGCTGCGACGCCTTCTCCCTGCTGGGCGGCGGCCATACGATAACGGCGATGGAGAAGCTGGGCATAGACAAGAAGTACTTCGGCTACGTCAGCCTGTCCGGCAAGGCGCTCATAGAATACCTGTGCGGCAAGGAGCTGCCCGGCCTGGCCGCGCTT
>CAZYGF010000154.1:0-2579 GCA_964647575.1 Microcaldota archaeon | reverse complement strand
AGCGCGTGGTCTTCTTGCCGTCAAGGCGGTAGAGTATCTTGCCGTCCTCGCGGATTGCGCGCTTCACCTCGTACCCCCCGCCGTTGTTGCTGTCCCCTTCGAAGCTTATGGTGACCTCTGCGCTGCGTGAATCCGCGTGTATCAGGTCCTTGACCTTCTTGGCGCGCAGCGAACGCAGGCTCGTCTCGCCCATGACGAAGCGTATCGCGTCGCACAGGTTGGACTTGCCGCTGCCGTTGGGCCCTGCGAAGCAGATGAACGTCTTCGGCAGCCGGACGTCCGCTGCCTTGAACGACTTGAAATTCCTCAATTTGAGGCGGGAGATGAAAACCATTACAACCGGACCTAAATCTCAGGTCAGATTAAAAAGGATTTCTCCCACAGTCTTCCCTGTATGAGCCTTCAGATAAGGGGGAAGCCCCAGCCGCTGGTGACGCTTGCGATCATGCTCGCCATAGGCATCATCATCGGGCTGACAATCAAGAGCGTCGGCTATTTCTGGGTGATGCTGGTGCCGAACGTGTTCCTCGTGGTGCTCACGCTCTCCCTCCTCATGGCCTATTTCGACCGCACGGACCCGTCGAAGGCAGAGCCGGCCGTATATCCCTCGCTGAGCGTGCTCATACCCTCATATAATTCCAAGGCGACCATCGTGCGCACGATAAAATCCATACAGGCATCCGACTACCCCGGAAAGATGGAAATCATAGCCGTGGATGACGGCAGCACCGACGGCTCGCGCGAGATGCTGAAAGGCATGAAGGGCGTGACCCCGCTGCTCCTCGACAGGAACGGCGGCAAGGCGCATGCATTGAACACGGCCATGAAGATGGCAAAGGGCGATGTAATCGCGTGCGTGGACTCGGACTCCTATCCTGAGCCCTCTGCGTTCAGGAAGGCGATCGCGGCGCTCTACCGCGACAAGCGCAACGGCGCTGTCACCTGCTTCATCCGCGTGGACAAGCCGGATTCGCTGCTCAAGAAAATCCAGGACATCGAGTACCTCACGGGCTTCGGGTTCTCCCAGATGGCCACCAGCGCCATCGAGGCCATATTCGTCACCCCCGGCCCGACCACCATATTCAGGAAGACGGCGCTTGACGAACTCGGAGGGTTCGACGAGGAGAATATAACCGAGGATTTGGAAATCGCCTGGCGGCTCAGGAAGCACGGATACCGCATCGATTATACCCCCGAGGCGCTGATTTACACGGACGTGCCTAACACGATCGGCGCATTGTTCAAGCAGCGTATGCGCTGGTACCGGGGCAAGTTCTTCAACATCCGCAAGCACTCCGACATGCTGTTCAACCCGAAATACGGGCTTTTCGGCGTGTTCGTCCTGCCGTTCTCGTTTTCCGCCGAGCTGTCCGGCATCGTGCTGAGCTTCTCGTTCCTCTACCTGCTGGCCAGGCAGGCCATATGGTTCTCGAAATTCATGGCGTCCAACCTTGCGCTCGGCGGCTCGCTGATGGATTTCACCGGCATGATAGGGCTTGGCATGTCAGCCATGGTGATGGGCCTGCTGCTCGTGAGCCCATGGTTCCTGGTGGTCTACCTCAGCCATGTCATCGGCCGGAAGAAGTTCAAAATTGAGGAGACGCCGGTCATCGGCGTGTTTTTCCTGTTCTACGGCATCCTTATATCCTTTTTCTACTGTATAAGCTTTTTCCAGGAGATAAACCGGAGTGATTACAGATGGAAGTGAACAAGGGCATTTTCGTGAAGGCGGCCGTGGTCACGGTCGCGCTGTTCGCCATATCGCTTTTCGTCGGCTACACCATAGAATCGGACAACTACGCCCGCACGGAGGCGCGGGTCAGCCAGCTCGAGAGCGGGCTGGAGACCTCGCTCCTGTTCCTGATGTTCATGCAGACGCACAACCAGAGCGACGCCATGTGCAGCGTCCTCAAGAGCCAGCTGGATGATTCCGCGCAACGGACCTACGACCTCTACGGCATCCTGGAGCAGGGCAAGGAGACCGGCATATTCATCGGCTACCAGGACCTGCGCAACAAGTATTTCCTGGCGAACATGCAGTTCTACCTCATGCTGAGGCAGTACATGCAGACCTGCGGCAACACCAACCTCGAGCCCATACTCTTCTTCTATACGGCCTACAACGACTGCCCGTCGTGCGTGGCCCAGGGCCGCGTGCTGGACAACGTGCGCGCCGAGTGCTCCAACGCCCGCGTCTATGCGTTCCCTGCCGACGTGCAGGACGTGACCATGATAAAGTACTTCACCAAGTACTACCAGGTCGGCAGGACGCCGGCCCTGGTCATAAACGACCAGCGCTACGACGACCTCCTGAGCAAGGATAAGATAGAAACGCTGATAAACTGCAGCAAGTGAGATGAAAGTAGAGTGGACTTGGGGGGACTCGCACCCCCGGCCCCCCGCACGCCAAGCGGGTGCTCTGCTACTGAGCTACAAGCCCGACAAATTAGAAAGATAAAAGGAATGAAATAAAAGATTTCACGATGGCGAGATGAAGGTCACCGAGTCGCCGCGCAGCAAAACAGTTCCCACGCCCCTCTTGACTTCGCCGTTCATGAGCTGTTCGGCCTTCTCGAGCA
>CAZYGF010000153.1:0-2581 GCA_964647575.1 Microcaldota archaeon | reverse complement strand
CCGTCGAGGGAGTAGTAGGCCGTGACGCTTTTCACTTTCATGTCGTCGTAGTGCCGGGTTATCCTTTCGCTATCGCAATCCCCGTTGTCATAGCCCTCGCTCACGGTGGCGTTGTGCCTCTCCGTGGCCAGCCATATGAGCCACGGCTGGAGCTTGGATGCCACGCTCATGTTCACAGAAGGCGTGAGCGTCAGTATCTTCACGTAGAAGAAGGCCGTCGGGTCGCCAAGCGTCGGCTCTTTCTCGCTATAATTGAGGAAATTCTGGTGCAGGATGCCCTGGGGCGCTATCCCCTGGTTGTGCGCGTCCACTTCCTGCACTGGAGGGTCAATAAGGGCAAATGAGATGCAGCACAGGGCAAGCAGGAAAATGGCGCTTTTCACAGATAGTCCCCCACCTGCACATAGTATGGACTGGAGTGGTTAAAAATCATGGTTATCGGCGTCAGAAGGCACGACTGGGCAACGGTCAGCCGCCCCGTGGCTGCTGGGAGTATTGCTCGAGCGATTTCCTGTAGGCCGTGACAAGCGCGGTCTGGATGACTATGTCGTATTTGGTCAGGTCCACCTTCTGGCCGCCCTTCCCTGCCTTCATCACGTCGCCGATCTGCGACACCTTCGCAGGCACGAGGTCCTTGAGGGCGCCCCTGAGCTCGGCATTCCTCTGCTCCTCATAAATGTCCTGGAACTTCGGGTTCTGGATGAGCTCCTTGACGTCCAGCCCGTCCTTTGCACGCTGGGCCATCGCTACCTCGTCGTAGAGCTTCTTTGTAGCGAAACGGGAGACCGTAACCTTGCCGGTTTCGGTGCCGCCTTCGATGCTCTTCAGGAGCTCCTCTGCCTCTTCTTTTTTCTTTTTCCGCCTTGCCGGAACTTCCTGCTTTTCCTCACCTTTGGCGGCCGCCTCCTCCTCATCTTTTTTCTTTTTATCCATTTTCTCGACGAAGGTGACTATGGCCTCGAGCTGCTGCATTGTTGAGGTCATTTGGAACCGCTGGGCCTGCTGCGCTGCCATCTGCGCTGCAAATGTGGCGGCCAGACCCTTGATGAATGACATATAGTCCGCAAGGCGGCCGGTCTCCTGCTTTGCCCACTCGGAATAGCCCAATTCCCGCGCCCTGGCGAAAACGTCTTCTGCGCGGTTTATCATGTTGTTCCCCACGTCGGCTGCGAACCTCGTCGCTTCCTGGGTCCTCTTTTCTTTCAGGAGGTGGGCAAGGAACTCAGAAGTCACGTTCATGAAGTTGAGGATGCTGGCGGCGTTCTCATTGTTGTGCCTGGCTGCCCGCAGGAGGTGGTACATGGTCCTGACTGCACCTTGTTTTTCCTCGCCGGTCGCCTCAGGGTTAAAGAGGGTATTGTATGCGGCCTCATACTTCGGCTTGTCAGCCAATTCGATTGAGCGGTGTGCTTCTTTGAATGTGGAGTTGTTGGAGAGCTGTCTTATGTTTTCAGCCAGAGCTGGCATTTCTGCTTGAGGTTGTTTTTTTCTTACCAAGCCGCCGAGTCCTTCAGTTTCGCTCATAAGAAGAAATTACAACAAAAGATTAAAAATAGATAATCAGCGCATGCTGATTAGATTCTCGCCCGTGTACGCTTCTTTTGTTGTGGCTTGAACTGCAACAGTTAGAATTGGAACGCCTGCCACTATGTCTCCATCTTGCTTATCAACTGGAATGACATGAACTGCTGCATATGCTCCCAAGTCGGAATCTTTACCACTAAAAGCTACGAGTTTCACAAATTTTAGTTCATTACCTGTAGCTTTTCTGTAAAGCGCATCAAGTGATGCCAGGTCTATGAAGTTGTTTGGTTTGCCGTTTATGATTATTACGACTCTTTTGCCCGTCGACTGAATGAATTCGTCTCCATTCTTGTCGAATGTGCCTTGTTTGTAGTTAGTTGTATCGATAATTGCATGCACACTCATGACCCCACTTCCATCAGGATATGCTACTTCCGTGCTAATCTCCCATGCAAGGTGCGGGGTTCTCCATACGTGCTGTGTGGTGGTATCGGTGTTTCCGATAACAAATTGCGGATTGATGTCGCTTTTTGTTGCCTTATCCAGCTTTTTCATTTCATCGAGTGTAACTTTCGGTAAGTTTGCCAGTTCTGGAGGGAGTTGTTTCTTATCAGTTGTAATTGCTTGGGTGCTTGTATCCTGGGCGCGGACCAGCTTTGGGAAGACCATCGGGCCGCTCAGGCCGAAGGCAAGCCCCACGCCGAGAAGGATTTTGGCGTCGGGAAGCTTGAAGAACGGCCTCTTGTGCCCGGTTTTATGGGTGGGGCTGAGCATTTCGGGCTTCTTTACCTGGCTGAAATCAAGCCTTTTCATACCACCCTCTCCTCTATATAACGCTCAAAACTAGTATAAAAACCTGCCTCTATTCTAAGATAGTTCTAGAATACTTCGTCCCGCATGTCTTCCTGCAGCGTGGGCGTGAACTGCTCCCATTCGAAGCATTTTATCATCTCGAGGTCGTTCAGCTCCCGGATGTCGCAGCCCAGCGAGCTCGACAGGATGGTCTTCAGCTCCTTGGCCTGCCTGGAGACCCTGCTCAGCGCCTCGTCCCTGGTCA
>CAZYGF010000152.1:0-2627 GCA_964647575.1 Microcaldota archaeon | reverse complement strand
ATCCGCGAGGACGGCAAGATACTCTACCGCCTTGACGGCAAGAAGACCACGCGCTCCGCGATACTGGAGGCGATAAAGAAGTACAACCTCGACAGCTCAGGCCGGAACACCATCGCCCAGGGGGAGGTACAGCGCATAATAGGCATGAACGGCAAGGAGCGCAGGGTGATAATAGACAGCGTGGCCGGCATCACCGACTTCGAGGACAAGAAGAAGGAGGCGCTCACGGAGCTGGGAACGGTCGAAACCAGGATAAAGGACGCGAACCTGGTGCTGGGCGAGCGCAGGGCGTTCCTCGGCGAGCTGAAGAACGAGAAGGAGACCGCGCTGAGATACCTTGAATCCAAGAAGACGCTCACGAACGCGAAAGCGACGCTGCTGCGCAACGAGCTGAAGAGGCTGGAAAAGGAGCTCGGCGACGTCGCCACGCTCGAGGGGAAGATAAACTTCAACAAGGGCGTCAGGGAGCAGGAGATGGCCGAGCTTGACGCGAAGGTGAAGGAGGTCGAAGCCCGCAGGGCTGAGGCCAGCAGCGAGCTCCAGGCAAAGCAGAAGACCAACGCGCTCATACGCAAGGTCGAGGAGCTCAAGGCGAACTGCGCATCGAAAGCACAATTAATAGAGGACCGCGAGGCCCAGGCGACGAAGGCGTGTTCCGAGCGGGAATCCCTTGAGAAGGAGCTTGCAGGCGAGCAGCAGAACCTTGAGGCCCTGAGGAAGGAGCTGGACGGCCTGCGCGCGGACCTCAAGGCAGCGGAAACGAAGCTGGGCGCGCACGGCGGGCCTGCGGAAAACGAGGCGGTGGCCAAGGCAAGGGCAGCGCTCGAGAGGCAGGAATCCGAGCTCGCACAGGCGCGCGAACGGCTCATCACGCTCACATCCGAGATAAGCTCGAAAAAGGAGATAGTGGAGGCCAAGAAGGCGGAGGAGAAGGGCATAAATGTGCCTGGCGGCGAAGAGGAGGCCAGGGCGGCAGGGGACGAAACGAAGAGGCTGCGGGCAGAGGTGGCGAAGCTCGCGGCTGACATAGACTCGTCTTTCGTGAAGACCAAGGAGATAAACGCCTCCATGGCCGACCTTGACAGGCAGATGCTCGAACTCAGGGAAAAGGCGGCCATATTCAGGGTGCGCTCGTCGCCGCAGCTCGCGAACCCGGCGCTCAGCTTCATAGCAGACCTGAAGCAGAAGGACAGGGGCATACACGGAACGGTCGCTGACCTCATAAGCTTCGAGCCGAAATACGCCAGCGCGGTCGAGGCGGCCGCAGGCTCCAGGCTGCTGTACGTCGTCGTGGATGGCGTCGACACGGCCACGTCGGTCATAGACAAACTCAAGAAGGCGAAGGCAGGAAGGGCGACTTTCATCCCGCTCGATACGGTAAGGACGCCGCAGCCGCCCAAGGCCGGCGCGCCGCCCATCATGGACGTGGTGGAATTCCCCGAGCAGGTGAGGCGCGCGGCGGAATACGTGTTCGCAGAGACGCTGCTCGTTGACGATGTCGCCCATGCGAAAAGGCTGGGCATAGGCAGCGCGAGGATGGTGACCCTGGAGGGAGAGATATTCGAGCGCTCAGGCGTCATCAGCGGAGGCCGCTCGGAAAGCGGCATACTCAGCGGCAACCAGCTGCGCAAGATCGAGAAGGAGCTCGCGGACGCGAAGGCGCAGAAGGAGTCGCTGCTGAACGAACTGCATTCCATACGCGAGCAGGACCAGCGCCTGAGGGGCGAGAAGTCCCAGCTGGAGCTCAGGGTCAAGACCATAGAGATGGAGCTCCGCATGGAAGAGGAGAAGAGGAAGGAGTCGGCGCACCTGCTCAGAAGGAAGGGACAGCTGAACGACGAAATCTCGTCGCTGGACGAGGCGATACGCACGTCCGCGGCAGAGAAGGAGAAGCTGGCTGGCGCCGCGGCGGAGAAGGAGAAGGCCGCAGCAGCCCTGCGCGAACAGCTCCGCGCGGCGGAAGAGGGCGCGAAGAAGCACGCGGAAGAATCGGGCAGGAAGCGCACGGACCTCGCGTCGAGCGTGTCATCGCTCCGCGCGACCATAGAGGGGAGGATGAAGGAGCTGGAGCTGCGCAGGAAGGACTGCACGGCCAGGGAGGGGCGCGTGAAGGAGCTGGAGAAGGAAGGCAAGGCGCTTGTGCACGGCATAAACGAGATAAAGCGCCAGCTCAGCGGCTCCCAGGAGGAGCTGGCGAAGCTCGAGGGCGAGATATCGTCCGCAAGCAAGGACATAGAGAAGCTTTTCGAAAGGATGAAGGGATGCGAGGGGGAGTTCGCCGACCTGGGCAAGAAGCTCGGCGAGAAGCGCATCGAGATCGAGAAGCTCAACAAGGACCTCAACCAGCTCACGGTCAAGAAAGCCACGGCGACCACGCATTTCGACGACATCAAAACGGAATCGGCCAACTACCCGGACGCCCAGCTGCTCGACCTGAAGAAGGACGAGCTGACCGGGATGGTGAACGAGTCTGAGCGCGTGCTGGCGGAACTGGGCAACGTCAACATGGCGGCCATCGAGATGTACGACAAGAAGAAGCAGGAGATAGAGGATGCCGAGGAGAGGATAGGGCGGCTGGACACCGAGCGCCAGGCCATACTCTCCATGATAGCCGAAATCGAGGAGCA
>CAZYGF010000151.1:0-2652 GCA_964647575.1 Microcaldota archaeon | reverse complement strand
CGAAGCCGGCCTTCTCCAGCTCAGGCACGAAGTCCTTGAGCATCTTCTGCAAAATCCGGTAGCGCGAGTTGTATATCCTGCAGTTGACATAGTTGATGGTTACCGGGCTGCCGTTCTTGGAGGATGCCTCTGCCAGCTCCTCGGTGACGCGCTTTATGCAGCAGGTCTTCCCGGTCCCGGTCTTGCCGTATATTATCAGGTTGCGTGGCTTCTGGTTCCTGAGCGCTGGCGAGAGCACGGTCATTATCTCGTGCATGTGCTTGGCGCGGAAAGGCAGCTCCTTGGGGACATAGTGCGGCGACAGCACCGAGAGGTCCCGGAAGATGGATTTCCTTGAGAGTATCTGATCAAAAGAAGCCATGGGCTATAGTTGGCAGCAAACCTTTAAATGAATAGTGGAAGTTTGGCTTCCGCACGGCGTGGGCATCTGCAGGTTTCATGCCGCTCCCCTGCGTCCGGGGTAGGTTTTTAATCTCTCTGTTGTAGATTACCAGACACATAAAGGAGGCGAATTTGATGATAGTTGGGGAAAGGATACTTGATGTCAGCGGAAAGAAGACTCCTGGGGCCAGCATAAAGGGGCTCAGCATAAACATCGCGCTCGAGGACGTCCAGCAGCAGAACGGCCAGGTGGAGATAACCTACGTCTATACTGCGAACTACGAGGAGAACGTCGGCCAGATAAGGATAAAGGGCACGCTCATGGCGAAAGAGGATGACAAGCTCGCAGCAGAGATTGTCGATCTCTGGAAGAAGAACAAGAAGGTCCCGGACGCGTATGCGGAGACGGTGCTCAGCGCGGTCAACTACAGCGGAAGCGCGAACGGCACGCTCCTCGCGAGAGTGCTCGGTTTGACGGCCCCGTTAATCCCGCCGAGGATACAGCTCTCCAAGGCAACGCCTGAGAAGCCGGCCAAGAAGTAAAGCTGATTTTTCCATTTCTTTCAGGTTAGCGTAGCGCTTTCCTTGGCCACGAAGAACACGGCAATTGGCTGGGGAAGCTCCTTTTCATCGCCTGTTTTGAACGGGCCGACTGTCTCGCCGCCCAGCTCGAGCGCAGGCACGTCCTCGACGAACTTCACTTTCATGCGCCCGCTGCTCCTGACGAGCGCATCCCGCAGCGGCTCGAACTTGCCCACGTCATCCACTATCATGGCGATAAGCCCTGTCTCCCCATGGATGCTGTTCGGCACGCGGATGAGCTTGCTCAGGTCCTGGGTGACGCCGGCGTCCGTGCTCACGGAGCCGACAGGCAGGGTGGCTGCGAGCTGGCTCAGCCTGCCGACCAGGTCGTCGAACTTGAGCGACGTCTTGCTCCAGTTGCCCTGGCGGACCCCGCCCAGGAAGAAGTCGCGCTCCTTTTCCTTTGAGAACACGCGCGAGACCGCAGTGGGCCTGTTGGTTATGAGCTCCACTGCAGCCCTCGCGAACCTGCCGCGGTACCCCCCTTCGCCAGGCCGCGGGCCGAGCAGCTGCTTCTTATCGGAATAGGTGAAGAAATCCCTGTAGTTCAGGCCGTTGCCCATGACGTAATCCACCAGCTCGCGCCGTTCCTCGCCGCCCAGAGGGAGGAACGCCTTGTCGCGCACGTGCACATGGTAGCCGCGGTTGCCTGAAAAAACGACAAGCACGTCCCTGCAGCCGAAATCGTTGATTATGAAGTCCTTCACCAGGCGCTGGAGGTCTGCCTTGACCCGGTCCAGCAGCGCGTAGGCGCCGTATTTGCCCTCTGCGTGGATGTCAAGGTCGAAGACGAGGTCAGCGCCCTTCCACACCTTCTTCTGGATGGGCGTGGCGCCCGGGAACTCGTAATATGCCGTGGAGTGCGAGACGAAGAACGGGGTGTTGTTGGTGAGATAGCCGCGGAAGGACTGGAGGTTCGGGAAGTTCAGGTGGCGGGCCTCGATTTTCCTGAGGTTGCCGATGCCGAACTCCCTCTGCTCAAGGCCGGGTATCCTGAAGTCAGCCGTCTCGTAGTAAGCGGCGAAAATCCTGAGGAGCGCCTGCCTATCCCTTGGCTGCATTGTCTGCCTCCACGTTTATCGCGTCCTTCCTTCCCTTTTCGAGGGTGTGCCAGTTTATCGGGCTGCCTATCCTGCAAACCGCGCAGCACAGGCCGTAGCCCATCACGGTCGCGCAGGATGGCACGCTGTAGCCCTTCTTCTTTATGTGGCTCACCTGGTATTTGGTTATCTTCTCGCTGAAGTCAGGCGCGCCTGCGAACAGTTTGACTATGTCGTCCTCGCTCATGCCTATGGCGAGCGTATACGCCGCAAGGAACCACCTGGCGTGGTGCGGCAGGTTCTCGTGGTTTTTCAGGCTTTCCAGCAGCCTCATCACGCAGGGGGGGTGGTCGCCTGCCTTGACCGTTATCCTTACCTCGGTCTTCGGTATCTCTGCGACGAGCTGCTTGCCGGCTGCCTTGATGATGTCAGGCGGGTCCCTGACGAGCGGGATTGCCTCTATGTGCTTCTTGACCGCTTCCTCCACCAGCCTTTTCTTCTCGTCCGCGGTTATCTCCACCCTGCCGCTGAAAAGCTTCCTGTTGATGAGCTTGTAGTGCGGGTCGCGCACGCTGTACCTGAGATAGGTCGGCAAATCGATGAGCATCAGGCCGTTTTCCACAGCGCTCGCTATGCCGAACTGGGCCGC
>CAZYGF010000150.1:0-2670 GCA_964647575.1 Microcaldota archaeon | reverse complement strand
AAGAAGCGCATTCACCAGCTCCTGCTCGCCGGCAGGAAGCCGGATGCTCAGGCCGTCAGCCGGAATCCTGATGGCCTCATAGGCTTTGCTTTTCACGAACAGCGCGATGGCGACGGCGTAGAGGGCCGCGACAGAGAGCAGGGCTATGGCAAAACTGAACTTTATCCCCAGCACGAGGTATAGCAGGAAGGGTATGAGCGGCAGGCTCACCATGCCTATGGCGAAGCCGGTCAGGAGCTTTTCCAGTGTGTTGAGCTCGTCCTTCCGGAAAATGGAGAATGAGATTATCGCCCCTGGCAGGAATGCAACTATGAATGCCCAGAATAGGAATGCCGCAACGCTGAATGATACGAACAAGCAGACACCGTTTCAGAGATACTCGAGCTCGCCGCCGGCGCCCTGGGGCTCCGCAGCCTCTCCGCCGCCCTTGCCGAACATGTAGGGCGACTTCACGCCCGTTATTATGGCGGTTATCCTTATGCCGTCCTGTAGGGAGGGGTTGATCCTCGCGCCCATCTTGACGGACGCCCCTTCGTCGAAGCTCTGTGTGAGCAGTTCGCCTGCCTTTATGGCGTCGCCCAGGCTGAGGTCAGGCCCGCCTTCCAGGTGGATGAGGCATCCCTTCGCACCCTCGTAGTCCACATCAAGCAGCGGGTGCTCCAGCGTGTCCTTTACCACGTCCTCGACCTTGTCATGGCCTGAGCCCTGGCCGAGGGAAATCATGGAGAGGCCGCCGTTCTGCATCACGGTCTGCACGTCCGCGTAATCGACGTTTATCAGGCTCGGGAACATGATTGTGTCAGATATGCCTACGACGGCGCGGGTCGTGATGGAATCAGCGAGTTCGAACGCCTTGGTTATGGGCAGGTTGGGCGCGTAGGCCGCGAGGCGGTTGTTGTCTATGACGACCACCGTGTCGCATACCTTGACGAGCTCATGCAGGGACACCTGCGCCTTCTTGAGCCTCACCCTTTCAAGGGCGAACGGGTACGTCACCATGGCCACGACTATGGCGCCCTGCTCCTTCGCTATCTTGGCAATCACAGGGGCTGCACCCCCTCCGGTGCCGCCTCCCATGCCGGCGCACAGGAAAACGAGCTCGTTGTCGCCTATCTCGCGCTTGAGCAGTTCATGGTCGACCTCTGCGCATTTTTTCGCGATTGCGATGTCGCCGCCTGCGCCCAATCCCCTTGTGATTGTCTTGCCGATGAGTATCTTCTTGTGGGCGCCTATCATATTGAGATGCTTGCCATCGGTGTTGACTGCTATGGTGGTGGCGCTCTTTATGCCGCTGGTGTATATCCTGTTGACGCAGTTGCAGCCGGCGCCGCCCACCCCAATGACGGCTATGCGCACGCTGGCGTTATCTTCCGACTCTTTGCTCTCGGCGGCTTTGGCTTCTTCAGATTTAGGAACTTCGGATTGTGGTTTGTCTTCCCTAGCTGCCTTGATTATGTCATCGAACATCGGATCACCTTGCGCCCGAATGGTAGAATAATATAACCGGATTAAACGAAAGAATATAAAAATCCCGCCTATGACGGGAGGGCGTTTTTATACCGGTTAGCAATGCCACTTATGAAGTTTGATGAAACTTTAACCTGAGTTTGACTGGAGGAAAGTTTCAAATGGAGGGGATGGCCACCATATCAGAAGGAGGGATGGGTGGAATGGTGGCTCCCCGCCATAAGCGTCACTCGGTTGGGATGTTATGCATAAGGTCGTCAAGGCTGCATGCGTTGGCCGGCGCCTCCAGCTTGGATGCGTCAAATATCCAGGGGGCGCAGCTTATCTGCGATGGTGGCATATCGCTGTAATCCGGCTTCTGGTAAGATGCACCAGGTGTGCCGGATGATGCTGTCTGGCTGAATACAAGCCACTGGCAGCCTGGCATGACCTCGCCCTGTTCGCAGCCTACATAATATTTGTCGCCTTTCATCAGCGAAACCATCGTTGCGCATGGCCCGCCTGAGGCGGGTGATTCGACCCTGATGTCAGGGCCGGTGCCCTTGTAGAGCTTTGCGGTCACCGGGTTCTCGCCTGAGGTTGTGAGTATGTCGCACTGTATCGGCACGCCTAGGGCCATTAGCTCCCCGTATGCCAGCCCTGCCAGGGTATTCGTGCCTGATGGCTGGTTTCCGTTGCCGCCGGTTTGCTGGCCGCCGCCCTGCTGCCCGCCCGTGCCGGCCGGTTGCTGCTGGCCTCCTTGCGCAGCACCGCCGCTCGGGCCAGAGGGACCGGTGCATCCGAAAACAAGAAAAGCCGCGAGCAAAACCGCGATTATGGCCTTGGGGTACATGGCTTGCAATCATGTCTAATCTTTTTAAACTTTGTCAAAAGTTTTCGATTTGTTTTTATTATCTTCCGGACGTACAAGAACAGGGTAATGAAATGGGCCTAGAGAGCGTCATGTTCGGGAGAAAGCTGAAGAACCCCATGATACTCGCTTCCGGCATCCTCGGCATGACCCGGGCAAGCCTGGAAACGGCCTGCGAGAACGGCTGCGGCGCGGTAACGGCGAAATCGCTCACCACTGAGCCGCGGAAAGGCCATGAGGGCCCGAACATAGTTGAAGTGGAAGATGTCCTGCTCAATTCCATGGGCTATCCTAATCCTTGAATAGACGCGGGCCTGAAGGAGTTCGGCGGATGGAAGCGCAGCGAGGCGCTC
>CAZYGF010000149.1:0-2688 GCA_964647575.1 Microcaldota archaeon | reverse complement strand
ACGAGTTCGTGAATGACAGGCGGACGTCGGAAAGCGCCTGGCCGTTGTTGGTCACTTCCAGCGAGAGCACATCGTCCTGCCGCGTCACAAGGGGCTGGAGCTGGTTGAACTTCAGGTCGAGCACCTCGTTCTTTACCGTGAGGTGCAGCGTGCGGTTGTCCGTATGGGAAATCCCGAGCTCGTCATCGTAGTTGAGGGTCAGTGGGATGTCCACCGCGCCGTCGTTCGCGTTCCTCGCATCAAGCGTCATATTGACCAGCTGCGGGGTCGTTGCATCCCCCACGTAAATCTCGTTGGTGCTGTAGAGGGCGACCGTGGAGGAGGGAGGGATGCTTATGCGCAGGTTCTTGGCTGCGCCGCCGTTGTTGGTGACTGTGAGGGATATGGAATCGACCCCGCCGATTACCGGGGTGTTGGTAGCGAAAGATAGTATCGGCGGATTGACCACGGTGACTGGAATCGAGACAGTGCTGGTCACGGACAGCTGCGCCCCGCTGCCGCTTTCCTGCGAGAAGCCGGTGAAAATGACGTTAAGCAGATATATGCCCGGCCTCGCATCCGGCTTCACCTTGATGGGTATGGTGATCACCGCGCTGCCGCCCGATTCTATGTCCGCCAGGGCCGGAGCGCTGGAGATGATTATCTCCGCCGGATTGTTTATGCTCATCGTAAGCCCCGTCACCCGGGCGCTTCCGGTGGGATTGGCCAGGGTGATGGTGGCGATGCCCACCTCGCCCGGTTTGAACGAAGTCTTAGATATGGTATAACCGGAAACGGATACGCCCGCGGACACCATGCCCACTAACAATACCAACGCAAACAAAACCTTCGACATCTGATTCATGCTAGCACCTCAACCTTCACGATTTTTCCGTCCTTTATCCTTACGACCTTTTCGGTAATCCTCACGACGCTCTCGTCGTGCGTTACTATGATTATCGTCTTCCCTTCGTGATGGAGGCCCTCGAGTATCTGCAGGACGTCCTGCCCGGTCTTCGAGTCGAGGTTGCCCGTAGGCTCGTCCGCCAGCAGTATCTCCGGGTCGTTTATCAGCGCACGCGCGATGGCGACGCGCTGCCGCTCGCCGCCGCTGAGCTGGGAGGGCAGGTGGTCCAGCCTCGCGCCCAGGCTGAGCCGCTGCAGGATTTCCGTTGCCTTTTTTTTCCTCTGGTCCCGGGGCACGTCGTATATTGTGAGCGGGAGCTCCACGTTCTCCAGCGCCGTAAGCGACGGCACCAGGTTGAACGCCTGGAATATGAAGCCTATCTTCTTGCCGCGTATGCGCGCCTGGCCGTCGGGCGGGATTTTCGTTGTGTCCATCCCATCCACGTATATCTTCCCGGACGTCGGGCGGTCAAGGAGGCCCATGAGATGGAGGAGCGTGGACTTGCCTGAGCCGCTGGGGCCCAGTATGCTTGTCAGCTCGCCCTTGTGGACCGTGAAGTTCACGCCGCAGACCGCTATGACGCCGCTTGCACCCTCCCTGTAGGTCTTGCATACGTTCTCGAGCTTCAGTATCTCCTTCACGTGGAGTTCCTTGTCTGTTCCGGCATGCTTCATGCGAGCATCTCCCTGAGGAACTGCGCCCTCAGGCCGTTGCGGAAGTGCGCTTTCTTCATCTTAAGAAGCATCTTCCTGCCCAATTGGCTCACAGAGTAGAGCTTTTTTATCCTTTTGCCGCTGGCCACCCGCTCCACCTTTATGAGATTCCGGCGCGACAGCTCCGCGAGCACCGGGTATACGTGCGCCGGCCCTATCTTCACGCTGTCGTGCTCCCTGCGCAGGAGGCGGATTATCTCGTAGCCGTGCGTCGGCTTCTTGGAGATGAGCCACAGCAGGAAGGCGGACATCATGCCCGTCATCTGCCGCCGCATCACCGCCAGGTTGCCCCTCCCAATCTTCACCGCCATATATAACCACTGGGATATATCAGAATCTGATACATGTTAGGGCGCATATGTTTATAAAAGAAACTGCCGCCCGCATGCCGCGGCCGCTTTTTCCGTGCCTTTTTTAAGATAGCCATGCCAAGATATTTCCGCTTATTGTAAGGTGTTTTCATGGACTACGAAGTGAAGGACATTTCCCTTGCGGGGCAGGGGGAGCTGAACATCGAGTACGCGGAGCGCAACATGCCGCTCATGCAGGGCATACGCCAGCGCTTCGTGAAGGAGCAGCCGTTCAGGGGGCTGACCATAGGGCTGGCGCTGCACGTCACGAAAGAGACGGCGGTGCTCGTGCGCACGCTCATCGCCGGCGGGGCGACGGTGGCCATAGCGAGCTGCAACCCGCTGTCAACCCAGGACGACGTGGCCGCCGCGCTTGCCAAGGAAGGCGTCGCAGTCTTCGCCAAGAAGGGCGAGAGCCGGGACGAGTATTATAAGTATATCAACGCGGTCGCGGACCGCAGCCCTGACATCACCATAGACGACGGCTGCGACCTGATATCGCTGCTGCACACGAAGCGGACGGAGAAGCTGGCCAAAGTCATGGGCGGCTGCGAGGAGACGACCACGGGCGTCATCCGGCTCCGCGCCATGGAGAAGGACAAGGCGCTCAAATACCCTGTCATCGCGGTGAACGACAACAAGACCAAGCACCTGCTGGACAACTACTACGGGACAGGCCAGTCGTCCATAGACGGCATACTGCGGGCCACGAACACGCTGCTCGCAGGCAAGTCGTTCG
>CAZYGF010000148.1:0-2691 GCA_964647575.1 Microcaldota archaeon | reverse complement strand
CCGAGTGGATAGTGCTTGAGACGACAGGCGTCGCCGAGCCTGCGGCCCTCGCCCACGACATCGCGGAAAACGTGCCAGGCGTCCGGCTGGATTCCATCGTGACCGTGGTCGATGCGGACTCGACGGTGCGGTTTCCGCGCCTCGGGCACACAGGCAGGGAGCAGATAGAGCTGGCCGATATCATAACAGTCAATAAGACAGACCTTGTGGCGCCGGGAGACCTGGCAAACGTCCACGCGACCGTGCGCGAGCTCAATGAACGCGCGCTTGTTGTGGAGGCGGCACAGTGCGGCATAGACACGTCAGTCCTGTTCGGCGTGAAGCGTGATGTTCCTGCGCCTGCGCACCGGACGCACGAAATCGCGTTCGAATGTTTCGACTACAGCAGCGGCGTCATGCTGGACCACGGGAAATTCCTGCAGTTCCTTGAATCGCTTCCCAGGGAGATATACCGGGGCAAGGGCTTTGTCGTCACGGAAAAGGGCTCTTTCCTAATGAACTACGTGGCAGGGCGGAGCTCCATGGAGGAATTCGCCTGCAAGCGGACAGAGCTGGTTTTCATAGGGAAGCGGGTACACGCGCACAAAGGCGCCATATGCGGCGCCCTTGACGGAATGAAAAGAATATAAGGGTTGGCGGCGGGATACTAGCGGATGAACCAGAGCCCCGATGATATGACCAACTTTTGCCAAGCGTATGAGGGGCGATGGGGACAGGTCTGTTTTGCCAGTGATGCATTATGCCGTACAAGTTTCTTGAGGGCCTGACCATGGCGGACGTGGCGTTCGAAGCCACGGGAAAGACGCTGGAGGAGATGTTCGCCAGCGCAGCCGATGCCATGATGAGCACCCAGGTCAAGGGCCTGAAGAAGGTCGAGCACAAGGTGGAGAAGGACTTCAGCCTCAAGGCCGCGGACGAGGAGCGGCTTTTGCATGATTTCCTGCAGGAATTGATATTCTTCAAGGACGCGGAGCGGCTGTTGTTCAGCAGCTACGAACTGGAGATAACCAAGGGAGCGGGCGTCAAGGGCGGATACGTGCTCAAGGCGAAGGCCAGGGGCGAGCCGCTTGACATGAAGAAGCACGAGCTCCTCGTCGACGTCAAGGCCGTGAGCTGGCACAGGTTCAAGGTGGAGAAGACCGCGAAGGGCTGGAAGGCAGTAGTAATAATAGACGTGTGACTAGCGGACAATGGTCGTGCCTGCTTTCCCCTTTATCGCACGGGCGACGTTCCCTATGGAGCAGATGACCGCCTTCTTCCCGCCCTTTTCCAGGAAACGGACTGCGGATTCGACCTTCGGCCTCATGCTGCCCTCTGCGAAATGCGCCATCATGCGCCGGATTGTACGCACGTCAGTTTTTCCTATCGCCCTCTGCGATTTTTTCCCGAAATCCGCGTAGGCCGCATCCACGGACGTTATGAAAACCAGGAGGTCGGCGCCTACCGAAGAGGCAAGCAGCGATGAGAACCTGTCCTTGTCTATCACCGCCTCGACGCCCTTGCCGCTTTTCAACACGGGGATTCCTCCGCCCCCGCCGCAGATTACGATGAAATCGGAGCGCATGAGCGAGACGATTGCATCCTTCTCGAGTATGGCCAGCGGCTCAGGCGACGGCACGACCAGGCGATAGCCCCTGCCCGCGTCCATCACCATGTGCATGCCCGGCTGGATGCGGTCGTAGAACGGGCCGATTGGCTTTGTAGGGTGGCTGAACGCCGGGTCTTTTTCGTTGACGAGCGCGCGCGTGAGCAGCACGGCTGATTTGCGGTGCAGCGCGCTCTGCATGAAATAGCCGATTTCGCCCTGGGTCATCGCGTCCAGCACGTCCAGCGGCATCTCAGGCACGCGTTTCGTAGCGTGTTGTTGGAGCAGGAGCGAGCCGACCTGCGGGCCGTTGCCGTGGGTGAGCGCCACCTGGTGCGCATCCATGAGCGTGGAGAGCTTCCTGAGCGCGGCCCTTGCCGCAGCGAGCTGCCCCTTTGCCGTGCCCCGCGCGCCTTTCGGGAGCAGCGCGTTCCCTCCGAGAGCTATGACTATCCGCATGAGTTGGATTCGGGTGATAGGATAAAAAGCTTAACCGGCAAGTGGATTCCATGAAAAGGAGCGTGCTTATTCTTGGCGCAGCCGGCCGTGACTTCCACAACTACAACATGTTCTTCCGCGGCAACCCCGAATACAAGGTAGTGGGATTCACTGCGACGCAGATCCCGCACATAGCGAACAGGAGATACCCGGCGGCACTCGCAGGCAGGCTGTACCCGAAGGGCATACCGATATACGAGGAGAAGGACCTTGAGGCGCTCATCGACAGATACGGGGTGGACGAGGTCTATTTCTCCTATTCCGACGTCAGCCACCAGTATGTCATGCACCTGGCATGCAGGGCGCAGGCGCACGGCGCCAGCTTCGTCCTTCTCGGCCCGCGCGAGACCATGCTGAAAAGCAGGCGGAAGGTCATCGCCATCACCGCCGTGCGCACGGGCGCGGGAAAGAGCCCGCTGTCGCGCACCATAACGGCCATCCTCCTCAGGAAGAAGGCGAAATTCGTGGTGATACGGCACCCGATGCCATACGGCGACCTCAGCAAAGAAAGGATGGAGAGGTTCGCCACCTTCGACGACCTCGTGAAGAACAAGTGCACCATCGAGGAGCGCGAGGAATACGAGCCGCACCTGAGGAACGGGGTGGTC